>CAZRNJ010000017.1:17113-20585 GCA_964601385.1 uncultured Bacteroidales bacterium
CAATATATCCTTAATGGGTGGATACACTAAATTTTCGTCTTCATTTAATCTTGACGTTAAACCGGGTGATTTCGGGGCGATTGATTCAACGGTTGTCCGCTCCTTCAACAACCAGGAGATGGATATGTCAGTTTCTAATCTTACTGCTAACCTTCTGATATCTGCCGATCTGCCGGTCGTCTGCTTTTATGGTGGGGCAGGAATCTCTGCAACAACAACCAAGCTGGCCATCACCGGCGATTATCCTATGCCTGACCAGAACACCTATTTTATTGATGAAGATATTGAGTTTCGCGGTGTGGTTACCGACCGTTCAGTGATTACTGATCCGTTGAATATCAAGATCAAAACAGGTGTCAAGCCGCGTGTGAATGCCGGAATTCGCCTTAAATTCGGAGTGTTTATTCTGCATGCCGATTACACGTATGCAAATTATTCGCTTGCTACATTAGGAATGGGTATCAGTTTCAGATAATTTAGTTACTACCCCAATGAACCGCCTGCTTCAGGATGAGGTGGAGAACAAAAAACTCGTCAGCAACTATCGTAGTTTGCTGCGCGCCTGCTATTCTTTTATTGATAAGGATGCGGTTAAGTATATACGTAAGGCCTTTGATCTGGCGCTTGAACTAAGCGAGAAGAAGCCCGATTTTATGGGCGAAAAGTATATCTATTATCCGCTTTCACTGGCCAATTTTATTGCCAAGGATCTTGAAGTGGGTAGTCTCGCGCTATCCAGTTGCCTCCTTTATACATTTGTTAAAGATGGCGATCTTAAACTGAAACAGGTAGAGGAACTGTTCGGTAAGCGTGCAGCGATGATTGTGAATGGGCTCGTGAAGCTCTCGTCCTTTTCGTTGCGCAACAAAACCAATCAGGCCGAGAATTTTCGAAAATTCATCCTTACCTTTTCTAAAGATATTCGCGTATTGCTGATCAAGTTGGTTGAGCGTCTTTATTTCCTCCGGAAGGTAAAGGGCTTTTCTAATTATGAACAATTGTCTATTGCGCAGGAATGTTATGTGCTTTACGCTCCACTGGCACACCGTATGGGTTTATATACCATTAAAACCGAAATGGAGGATTTGGCACTGAAAATTCTTGAACCGGATTTGTACCGTAATATTGAGAAAAAACTGAATGAAACGACCAGCCGGCAATCCAAATATATTCATGATTTTATTAAACCGATTGAAGATGATCTGAAGAAGCAGGGTTTTCGTTTTGAAATTAAAACACGCACTAAATCGGTGAATTCAATCTGGAACAAGATGAAAAAGCAGCAGGTTGAATTCGAGGAAATTTATGATATCTATGCCATTCGTATTATCCTGCATAATATTGTTAAAGATGAAAAATCTGATTGCTGGTCGGTTTATTCAATTGTAACAAATCATTATCAGCCCAATCCTGCCCGTATGCGCGACTGGCTGTCAGTGCCCAAGTCGAATGGTTACGAGTCATTGCATACCACTGTGCTGGGACCAAATAAACAATGGGTTGAAGTACAAATCCGTACCGAACGGATGCATGCTATCGCCGAAAAAGGGCTTGCTGCCCATTGGAAATATAAGGGCGGCGCTAGTGACCAGGAAATGGAGATTTGGCTTAACCGGGTACGCGAAATTCTTGAAAATGTTCAGCCATCTAATTCTTCGGAATTGATTGACGGATTGAAGATGAGCGCATATGATGATGAAGTATTTGTTTTTACACCAAAGGGCGACTTGCGAAAACTGCCCAAAGGAGCAACAATCCTCGATTTTGCATTTGATATTCATACCGACCTGGGGGCTACATGTACCGGTGCAATTATTAATAACCGTAATGTTCCTATCCGTTATGTGCTTGAGAACGGCGACCAGGTGGAGATCATGACTTCAAAAAACCAGCGGCCAAAAACCGACTGGCTTGAAGCGGTAGTTACCAGCAAGGCAAAAAATAAAATCAAGCAAATTCTGAGAGAAGATATTTATAAGGAAGCTGAAGTTGGCAAAGAAATATTAAAACGGAAACTGAAACACTGGAAGCTTGAGTTTTCAGATGAAAATGTAAATGCATTGCTCAATTATTTTAAGATTGATAAAGCAGTGGATCTTTACTACCAGATAGCGGTTGAAGATATTGACCTCGGATTAGTTCGTGATATCCTGACAGGCACAAACGAACAAGTCGCTGACGAGACCATACGTCCTATTCCCGAACAGATAATTATCACACAGCAGAAATCAAAAGGTGATGATTTTCTGATTATTGATGATAAATTGAAAGATGTGGATTACAAGCTGGCTAAATGCTGTAATCCGGTGTTCGGCGACGATATCTTTGGATTTGTTACGGTTAGCACAGGGATTAAAATTCATCGGACGAGTTGCCCAAACGCCAACCGTCTCCTTTCAAAATATCATTACCGGATTATTAAGGCACGGTGGACACGTTCACAAGAGTACGTGTTGTTTGAATCGGCGCTTATGGTGACCGGCATTGACGACCTTGGAATTGTGAATAATATTTCGAAAATCATATCCAGCGATCTTAAAGTTAACATGCGTTCTATCTCTTTTGAGTCGCGCAATGGTATGTTTGAAGGACGTATTGTGCTTATGGTTAAAGATACCGACCATCTGAATTTTCTGATTCAGAGATTAGAAAAAGTTAAAGGTGTATTATCCGTAAAACGGTATGAAGAATTTTAAACAATTATTATCAGCAACTCTTGTTGTAGTGCATCTTACTGCCGGAGCCGGAACAATTACACTGGAATGGAAAGTTGATTCTATACGTATTGACACTGCTTTTCCGGGGGGTGTGTTCGCTCCTTCGGACACCATTGTTTTTAGTAATTTCATAAATGGCGCAATAACTACTTACAATCCTGCAGGTATGCATTATGGCTTGCAATTTCACAACCATAGTGTTACAACCATATATAATCTTCTTCTGTTGCCTGAAGATGCTCCATCGTACACACGTAGCTGGCATGCCAGTCCGGTGCTGGGTGTACATGGTGTAGGGACTAAATTGATTATCCGCAGTCCATTATTCAGGGGCGATAATACATATACGAAAACATCAGTGGCTTTGTACGACAGCGGTCATCTTGTGCTAGGGAAAGAGCTCAACTGCGATCTGGTATTTCCGCGTTACGGTAATTACACCCGCCAGTGGTGGATCTATGGCGATGGAACAGGTACTATCGAATTGGAGGATGGTTTTATTGCCGACCGCTCGGTCAATGGAACAGTCGCTGAATCGTACGGATCCATACGGCTCAACCGGGCTACATTGATAACCCATAATACAGCATCCCTGCCGGTCTATTCTATGCCCGATGATGGCAACCCATCGTATGTGCGGTTAAATGGTCATCTCGTGTTCGAAAATAATAGCGGTGGATGGATTGTGAGATCAAATAGTCAGGATTATGCGGGCGGGATTCTAATGTATGTTCCGGTGACTATTTGTACTGAGA
>CAZRNJ010000018.1:0-20542 GCA_964601385.1 uncultured Bacteroidales bacterium
ATTCGATCGTTAACCTTCGCAGAATAAATGATATACGGTTTATTAATAAATTTTTTGAAGCAATCAATAGCCGCCTGGTCCCGAATGGTATTTTCATTGGCTGCGTTGAACCTATTGATGCAAGGAAACAACGATTACTGAATAAGTATCCTTTTTTATTGAATTATATCTATTATTTTTTTGACTTTATCATCAAGCGTGTTTTCCCGAAATTTCGGCTTACCATGCGTATCTATTTTTTTTTAACCCGTGGGCAAAATCGTTCTGTCAGTCGCGCTGAAACATTAGGACGTCTCTATTCATGCGGATTTGAGGTGATAGAAGAACTAAAGGTTAATAACATTTTTTATTTTGTTGCCCGGAAAACAGGTGAACCGGCCTATGATCCCGATCCTTCATACGGACCCATTGTCCGCCTGCGCCGGTTAGGTAAAAACGGAAAAATCATTAAGGTTTATAAGTTCCGCACTATGCATCCTTTTTCGGAGTATCTGCAGGACTATATGTTTCACAAAAATAAACTCAGGGAAGGTGGTAAATTTAATGATGATTTTCGTGTCTCAACAATTGGTCGAATTATGCGTAAGTTCTGGATTGATGAAATTCCCATGATTATTAATTTGTTTCGCATGGAAATAAAGATTATGGGTGTCAGGCCTTTGAGTATGCAATATTTTAACCTGTATCCTAAAGATATGCAGGAACGGCGACTGAAATATAAACCGGGTCTTATTCCTCCATTTTATGCTGATATGCCTAAAACGTTTGATCAGATCATCGAATCGGAGAAACGCTACCTCGACCGGTATGATCAATATCCGTTACGTACTGATATTGTTTATTTCTTTCGCGCCTGCTGGAACATTCTTTTCCGTAAAGCGCGCAGCAATTAATTTTTTTTTGCAGTATTAATCTGTCAATATCAGAATAAATTACCGGAGGATCCAGGTTAGTTCAACATCCCAGTTTGCGCGGATCTTAATGGGTTCACTGTAAATAATCACTTTCTCGGGCTGACGTTTCTGGTCGAAGTCGCCGGTATCCCATTTACGGTTTTGATTGCTATCTACTATAATTTTTAATTTATATTCAGCCGGCTTCAGGTATTCGAAGCTGATTTCTTCATCTGAAATTAAATGCCGTTCGGTTAAAACATCAAATCCTGTGCTTAGTAATTGTACAATGATGGGTTCTGATATGTTTTGTATGTCAATATACAGTGTGCCGTAATTTTCCAGCTTTCTGGTTTTGTTTTTATAAATGATTGTGTCGTTGGTAAGGCCGTAAATATCAGTAAATGCATGGGGCAAAACGATTAATTTATAAGATGTATTCTCTTGCCATTCGCAGTGAAGTTCAAATCGGCGTAGATCGGCGAAAGTATCTTTCGACTCAATAATACGTCGCTGTATCACAAACGGCACAGGTGTTTCAATGGAGTCCTCGGCTTTAAATAACTGAAATCGGGTTGAATCAAAATTTAAAACAGGTGTTTTAGTTATAAAATTAAATTTTGTTGAGAGTTCAATGTCAGCGCCTGTTGGATAATTGGTAACCGGAACAAGTCGTGGTTTTTTAATCACTGTTGTATCTGCAAATTTGTGTTTTTTTTGTTTTTGTTGCTTTGGGAAGGTGTAATTAAAAGCAAGGGTGTCGTGGAAAATGTAAGGATAATTGTTGCTGTCTGTCTTTTCGTACAGAAATTCCATTTTTATCTTTTCATTTTTGATTAAGAACGAATCCAGTAACCACAGGTCAAAAGTATCCAATGTTCCGCATGGTTCAATAACAAACCATTTCGATTCAACGATTGTGTCGAGCAAAGCAAATGAGAGTGTGTCGGCGAGTGTTTCGTTAAAAACAACTCGCAGGCGACCGGCTTCTGGCCTGGTATAATCTTTAAGGTATTGATCCGATTTAGGTTCCTGTAAAAAAAGAATCAGTTCTTTGCTGTTTTTTTGCAGTTGTTGTCTTACTGCTGTGTCAGGGTAGGCGTTACCTGTTCCATAGCCAATGAGTTCTGTCTCATTGTCTTTTGCTGATGTGTCTGCCATTATGCTGTCGGTCTTCGTTGTTGTATCTGTTGGCGGCACATAATAACTTTCATCAATAAAAAGTATGCTATCGGCAAAACCGATTTTTTCTGTGGGCTGATCAAACATCAGGTTTGAATTGGCATCAACCAATGCATACAACCGGAAAGTATCTTTTTTCAGATTACGGATAGCGAATGCGCCGTATTCATCGGTACGTCCTACAAAATTGGGGATACTGCGCCGGAATGCGGTATCTTCCAGATTCTCATGAAGTAAAATATAAACGCATTCTTTAGGGATATTAAGCGTAAAGCATTCGGTTACTATTCCGGTAAGTGTAAACGAGTCAATGGTTGTTCCGGTAGAGACAACATATTCGAAATTCTTTAACGGATTGCCCTCATGTAAATCAGTAATGGCATCACCAAAATTAAAGGTATAGGTGGTATTTGGTTGTAATTTCTCCAATAATTTAACTTTGATACTTTTACCTTTGAGGATAATCTCCGGTTTTTCTTTTAACGGCGGAGAGACAATGAGTTCGGTTGATGGGTTTTTAAGTTGCAGAAATTCATCACAATAAATCTCAAAATTCTTACTATCAAACATTATGCTGCGATTTGCCGGTTCGCATTTTCTGACCACAGGCGGGGCGCTATCTGCCGGGCCTCCGGTGGGAGTACCAACCCGGGCACACGACATACTAATTATGACTATTGCAGGGAAAAAAATATTATTTCGGATGATGTCAGCCACAACTGTTTTTTTTAGCATCTTTGCATGCAAACATAATTAAAAAAAACATTGAGCCCATTTCGTATGACAACTCTCTTTATCCGATGGAACGCAACCCCGGAAATTATCAGCTTATTTAACGGAGGACTTCAGATCCGCTGGTATGGATTATTTTTTGCTCTGGCCTTTTTGCTGGGCTATTATATTTTTATGTTCATTGCCAAGCGGGAAAAGATTGCAGTAACATTAATTGATAACCTTACGTTATACGTTGCAATTGGTACAATTCTTGGCGCCCGGCTTGGTCACTGCCTGTTTTATGAACCGGAATATTATTTGAAAAATCCACTTGAAATTCTCTTTGTATGGCATGGAGGGCTTGCCAGCCATGGAGGAGCAATTGGCGTAATCATTGCATTATATCTGCTTTCAAAAAAATATAAAATATCCAATTTGTGGCTCCTCGACCGAATCAGTATTGCTGTTGCGCTTGCTGCCTTCTTTATCCGTATGGGAAACCTGATGAATTCGGAGATTTATGGTGTTGCTACAACATTGCCATGGGGATTCGTTTTCATCCGTAATGGTGAGATGCTCCCCAAGCACCCGACCCAAATTTACGAAGGGCTGGCCTATCTGATAATCTTTTTTGTACTTTGTCTGTTGTATCTTCGATGCAGCAAGCTGCCAAGGCCAGGCCTGTTGCTCGGCATTTTTCTGGTATCGGTATTTAGTGCACGCTTTGTTATTGAATTTATTAAAGAACCTCAGGTCGCTTTCGAAACCACCATGATAATAAATATGGGACAACTGCTTAGCATCCCTTTTATTATAGCTGGCGTGATAATACTATGGCGTATGCCGGCTAAGCACAGCACTGTAGACAGTAATTAATTTTTTTGTTAAACATTAATATAATACAGTATGTATAAAGTAGTTTTGTTACGACACGGTGAGAGTGTATGGAATAAAGAAAACCGGTTTACCGGATGGACCGATGTTGACTTGTCGGAAAAGGGAAGGGAAGAGGCGCAACAGGCGGCAAAAGTGCTGAAAGAAAACGGCTTTACTTTTGATATTGCCTATACATCAGTATTGAAAAGAGCTATCCGTACATTATGGACAGTGCTTGATGGTATGGATCTGATGTGGATACCCGTTATTCGTAATTGGCGGCTCAACGAGCGTCATTATGGTGCCCTCCAGGGATTAAATAAAGCAGAAACCGCTGCAAGACACGGAGATGAACAAGTAAAAATATGGAGACGCAGTTACGATATTCCGCCTCCGCCACTTGAAAAAAGTGATGAGCGGTACCCTGGTCATCATCCTGCATATAAAGATGTACCCGAAAAAGATATTCCTGCTACCGAAAGTTTAAAGGAAACAGTTGCCCGTTTTCTACCCTTCTGGCACGAAACCATTGTCCCGCAGATTAAGTCGGGAAAAAAAGTACTCATTGCTGCTCATGGAAATAGCTTACGGGCATTAGTAAAATTCCTCGATAATATTTCTGATAAGGATATTGTGGAGTTGAATATCCCTACAGGCATTCCTTTAGTATATGAACTTGATGCAAATCTGAAACCGATTAAACATTATTACCTGGGGGACGAAGAAGCAATTAAAAAAGCGGCTGAAGCAGTAGCCAATCAGGGGAAAGCGAAGTAATTCAACTGTATATTGCATAATGGACAGGGTTAAGGTAATTATGCTGGCCTCATGGGTTAGTTTAGCCGGCAATACAGTGCTTGCTGCAACTAAAATTGTGGCAGGCATTGTTTCTGGCAGTCTTGCCGTATTGGGCGATGGAATTGACTCTTCGGTTGATGTACTTATCTCGTTGGTGTCAGTAATTGCTGCACGGATAATATCAAAACCTCCGGATAAAAAATATGCCTATGGTTATGAAAAGGTTGATTCTATTGCATCCAAGGTGATCTCTTTCTTTATTTTCTTTGCAGCCGCACAGCTTGGTTTTTCAACTATCAAGCGTCTTTTTATTCAGCAGCAGGTTGCAACGCCGTCAATGCTTGCTATCTACGTAACATTATTCTCTATAATGGGAAAAATCGGGTTGAGCATTTATCAGTACGCTGTCGGTAAAAAAGCACAAAGCTTAATGCTTATTGCCAATGCTAAAAATATGAAATATGATGTGATGATTTCTTCAACCGTTCTCATCAGTTTATTTACCGGCAAATATCTTCATTTTCCTCTGGCCGACAGTATTGCGGCATTATTTATAAGTATTTGGATTATGCGCGCTGCTTTCGAAATATTTATGGAATCAAATACCGATCTGATGGATGGGGTTGATGATCCTGTTATTTATAATAAAATCTTCGAGGCCGTTGATGAAGTGCAGGGTGCAAGCAATCCCCACAAAGTACGCACCCGGATGATTGGCAGATTGTATTCTATTGTTATTGATATTGAAGTAGACGCCAATATGAGTTTACACAGGGCGCATGAGATATCTCATCAGGTTGAAATGGCAATCCGTAGAAAAATTCCTAATATCTTTGATATAGTTATTCACCTTGACCCGCTTGGGACACAGGAAAAAGACGAATGTTTCGGGGTAAATAAAAATAATTTATAAATCAGAGTTTAGCCCCGATTCCCTAACTGGGTACGAACAATACGGGTGATATATTTACCAATCATGTCAAATTCGAGATTTACTACCGTTCCCGGCCGGATATCGCTGAAATTGGTAATGGTATAGGTATAAGGTATAATGGCTACCTGAAATGAGCGGTCTTGTGAATTAACAACCGTTAAGCTTACTCCATTTACACAAACCGAGCCCTTTTCAACCGTAATGTAATCGTCTTGCAGGGGTGTGTATTCGAAAGTGAAGTACCAGCTTCCGTTGGCCTCTTCAATCTTTGAACATATTGCGGTCTGATCAACATGTCCCTGTACAAAGTGCCCGTTAATACGCGCATCCGGCTTCATGCTGCGCTCAATGTTTACGCGGCTACCTTCAACCAGCAGTCCGAGATTCGATTTAAGCAATGTTTCTTTGATGGCTGTTACGGTATAGGTGTCTTTTTTAACATCTACAATGGTGAGGCATACTCCATTGTGTGATAAACTCTGATCAACTTTCAACTCAGAAACAAAAGAGCATGACAGTGTAAAATGTATATTGTCGCCCTCGCGAATAATAGTCCGTACAATAGCTGTTTCTTCAACGATTCCGCAAAACATAATATAAATGGATAATTTAACGGCCGAATAATCCTTTGGCTGAACGCAAAGCAAAAGAACTTTCGCCAATAGGCATTCCTTCCGAGTACAGTTGTATTTTATAATTACCGGGGATCAATTCTCCGGCAGCAGGGTCATAGTAAATACACATGTCAACATCGGTGTTTTGATAGTTAACATCACGCTTATCTGAATATACTGTTTTTAATCCGTTTATCTCGATAATATTGCCTTCGGACGATGTCAGCACTACATCATCAGGACGGGTAATTCGAAGATAAACAGTACGGTTGCCCGGTGCCGACAAGCTGTTTTCGCGCAAAGTAAAGCAAACACGCAACTTGATAATTTTATCAGCTTCATCTTTCTCCTTGCCGTTTTTGTTAAGTCCGGTAAAAACAATGTCTTTAGCACTTAATGCGGCGGCTTTGCTGACTTTTGTCTGCAACTCCTTCTTTTCTTCCTGTAACTGTTTATTGCTTTGTTCGGAAATATTGAGTTTTTGTTTTACATCGGTGTTTTCTGCTAATAAAAACTGTTTGATGCGCAGTAACGAATCAACCTGTACAACATAGTTGCGAAGGACTTCGCGCAGGGTTCCGATTTCTTTTTTGTATTTAGAAATCAGAAAGAGATTGTCGGCACGCAGCCGCAGCAACTGATCTATTTTTAACTGCTGCATTTCCAGTTTAATATTCATGCTGTCGTTATTGGTACGGAGCGAGTCATAGCTGTCGCGAATCTGGGTGAGTTCAACCGTCAAACTGTCTTTTTCGGCCTGCAGATACTGCTGAATGCGGGAAGATGATTCCTGAAGAGCGTTGTATTTGACTTGCTTGTCAATAAATTGCCATATCATTATGGCAAGAATGGAGGCAAGCACCAGAATCAGTATTTTTAGCGGTTTGTTTGATGCTGTAGTGTTATCCATAGCTTGAGGTTAAATTTTTCCTGTGGTTAAAAATAGCAATTTACTTCGAATTACTGCTCTGTATGGTAACGATTCCGGCGCGTAAGGGTAGTGAAGGTTCCAATGCCTATCTGTATATAATAGCCCGAACCATGAATCCTGAAAGCGGTATTATTGTTGTGCTGTGCCAGGATAAAATCATCGTTTAACTGAAAGCCATAGCCCGCGCGAAGCTTCAGATACCAGTATGTCTTGTTCAGCCGCGCTTTAAATATATCCTTGTAGGTTGAGTATGATTTCAGGTAACGGAATTTCCATTCGAGGTTTAATCCAACTGAATACATCGGGAATATATTCATGTTCAATACGTCCACTGAGTCAAGATCAGTATCATTATCCTGTATACGTGCCGATGTAAAATCGCTATTCATCATCCCTGCATAGGGTGTTAGTTTTATTTGTTCATTATTGATTACATTGTAACCAAGACATAATTCGGATGTAGTGATGTTTGTGCCCTTGCCGTCGCCCCAAATACCATGGTAGTAGAATGACTTTTTAGTAATAGCAGGGGTACCAACAACATTCATGAGAAGTGAAATATTATAAACCGAAAGGGATATATTGGCACCCATTGGGATACCGCCGGAAAAAAGATTTTCCAGATCACCTGTCAAACCGGTAAAACCTGAGAAAAAGCCGCCTCCGATACCAAAGGCCGATTTACGGTAATCGAGTAAAAGTGTATTTTTAACATATGCAGTATATTCAGCCGCCGGATTGGATTGAACATATCTTTTTGAACGGACAATTACCGTATCCGGTTCAAAACGGCTCAGGTCTTTATATGCAAGAATTGCTTCCAGATAAATCAACAGCAGGTCTTTTTCTTCATTAGGCATATCCGATGATGAAATACGGTTAGCCAATTCAGTACGAATGCTGTAGGTACGATCAATCAATCCTGTAAGCAATGTGTCTTGTCCGTAATATATCAATAAACGGTAGTTTTTATTTTTTGTGTCTTTACGATTGTATTTCTCATGATGAAAATCTCTTTTTTCTTTAATCTCGTTCAGCAAAGCAGTATAGTTGCCTGTCCAGAAATGCAGCAGAGTGCGTTCCTTAGGATATAGTGTGTAAAATGTGTCAACTGTATTGTCTTTTTTTAAGATAATCTGCCGGTTTACGTCATATTCGCTTATACTGTTCGCTGTCTGAACTTGTTTCCAGATGGTTTCGCGTACTGCAACCATTTTTTCCAGTCCACTGAAGTAGTTATCTGCAATCAGTGAATCATCCTGTGCATTAAGGATGACTGATCCCGATAAACATAAAAACAATATATGCAGATAAATTTTCACTTTTGTCATTCTTTAAAACAAAAATAGCTTATTTAAATGATAAAACAATATGAGGTTATTGTCTTTTTAGCTGCTCATAATGACTATGGTCGGCCGGCATACGCTGTATCAGCGAAGGCGGCAATGTTCCCATAGCTTTATATGCGCTGTCGAGTTTAATTTTTAATTTATTAACAATGTCGGGGAAGGTTTCGGCAAGATTATTTTTTTCACCCGGATCGGCTTTCAGATCATGTAAAAGTAAGGGATGAGCATCTACTCCTTTAGTTCCCGGGGTGGCTTTCACCGGCTCTGAAGGCAGGGTGAGTTTCCAATTTCCATATCTGTAACAATGGGGCTCATTATACCTGATATAGAGGTATTCACGGCCGGGTAACGTGGTTTTTCCATCAAAAAGAATGCTGATATCTTTTCCATCAATAGGCCTGTCAACCGGAAGAGATGTGCCTGCAAGATGTGAAAAGGTTGGAAAAATATCCATCATCAAAACCAGTTCGTTACAGGTTGTCCCTGGTTTAATTCCATTTTTCCACATGGCTGCTGCAGGTACACGCATACCTCCTTCAAATGTAGTTTGTTTTCCTTCACGCAGCGGACCTGCTGAACCGCCTAAATGACGCATCACAAGCCAGGGCCCGTTATCGCTGGTGAAAAATACTACGGTGTTTTCCAGAATGCCTGCTTTTTCAAGCGCATCCATTACCTGGCCGACACTCCAGTCAAGTTCCTGTATCACATCTCCGTATATTCCGCGGCCGGAGGTGCCGGTAAAGTTTTCAGATGCGTAGATGGGCACATGAGGCATACTGTGAGCAATATAAAGGAAAAATGGTTTGTTTTTATGCCGGTTAATAAAATCAACCGATTTTTCTGTATAGGTGCGGGTGATATATTTTTGGTTAACTGCAAAACTGTCAACTTCATTCCCGTTCATATATACAACTCCGCTCATATCATTGCTGTACGGAATGCCATAATATTCGTTAAAACCCTGCTGAAGCGGTAAAAACTGGTGGTGATGACCAAGATGCCATTTGCCAATAATACCCGTGCTATAGCCCTGCTCTTTTAATAATTCTGCAATAGTTATCTCCGAGGGGTTCATCCCTGTAAAACTCTCAGGGAAAAACACGCTGTTTATACCCATTCGCTGAGGGTAACGTCCTGTTAATAAGGCAGCTCTGGACGGACTACTAACTGGCGACGCCGAGTAAAATTCTGTAAAACGAATGCCTTCGGCAGCAATTCTGTCTATATTTGGCGTTTTAATATCATTTGCTCCAAAACATCCCAGATCACCATAACCAAGGTCGTCGGCAAGGATAAATACAAAATTGGGCCGTGTGTTTTTTTGAGCCAAAAGAACTGGTGAGATAGCTAATAATCCGGTGGCAATAAAAGTGGTGTTTTTCATCCGTAAATAATTGTTTTTAACAGGTTAGATGGACCCCACATGTATTTGGCTAGGAGCATGATAAATATTTGTGGTGTAATTTTCATTCGTGTTTGTGTTAAGCGAAACTTTACATGTTGGTTTCATAATAGTATCTTATTTTATTTTGACAGCTTTAACTTCGTTGTCTTTTAATAACTCCATGGCAACATTATCCGTAAAATTACCGGATAATATGACATTTTGTGATCCCTGGCCGGTTATCGAACAAAAAATATTGGTACCTGCCATTGGTTTGCAACGTTCAACGATTGCGTCATTTACATTATGCATACTGATCATGGCTCCTTTCCCTATATGAGCTTGTGTGCCCGATAAGTTATCGAGCCGCAGGGTATTAATGTTATCAAAATGGAATGCATTTTCCCATTTATTTTCTTTTTTCTTATCCCAAAAAACATCAACATTCTCAAGCCGCAGATTGTTAATATGATGCGCAGCAAAGCAATGATCAGCCCGTTTGTCTTTATATTCTTCGGGATGCATGAAGAACTGAACATTGCTTAAACGGATATTTTCCAGGGGCTTGCCGTCAAACCCCTCGATACGGCTTGTGCCTTGTCCGTGTGCTATAATATTTTCGAAGCATACATTGCGGATCATTCCCAGTCGCGATTCGGGCGTGCGTTTCAACAATACCAGCCATAAGGGGTCGCCATTTCCCCACCAGTTAAAATGTTTCCGGTTACATTCGACTGTGATATTCGAAAACAGGATATTTTCGGCTGTTCCGCCATCTCTGATTACAACCGACAATCCCCGGTTGCTGTTACGAATCACGCAATTGCTGAAAGTAATGTTCCTGAAATCGGCAAAACTCTCTGTTCCCAGTTTCAGCGCTGTGGAAGTGGACGTAAGGATACAGTTATTCACCACAACATTTTCGCAGGACAGGGATGTGGTATCGGTTTGAGTAGTTTTTAATACAATGGCATCATCACCTGTTTCAATAATCGAATTAGTAATGGCTACATCATGGCATCCGTCAATATCTATGCCATCGGCGTTTACTCCTTTCTCTAAACTTGAATACAGGTAAATATTATCAACAAATATTTTATTACACCATTTAAAATGCAACGTCCAATCGGTTGATTCAATAAGGGATATGTTCTGTATCTTAATATTGGTGCAACGCTCAAGAAAGATCATGCAGGTATAGGGTTTTACTTTGTAGTACATCTTCATTTCTACTCCCGCCGCCCGTGCGCTGTCGGTGATAGCGGCGATAAAACCATCGGTCTCTTTCAGGTCTTCGTAGGTTCTTTGGGCCTGCCCATGTATAGTGCCATTGCCGGTTATTCCAATATTTTTTGCATCCAGTGCATAAATCAAAACCGGTGTTTCTCCTTTTCCTTTCTTTCCGCTATCATTTTTTTTATAAATTTTATATGTTGTTTCAAAATCTTTTTCATTCTGACTCGCATATAATGTTGCACCTGCTTCAAGATGAAGTGTTACATTGCTTAGTATTCTCAAGGTGCCGGTAAGGTATTCGCCCGGAGGAAAAAAAACAATGCCGCCACCATTTTTGTAACATTGGTCAATAGCTCGTTGAATATTTTTTGTTGCAAGTTGTGTTTTTTTACCTCTGGCTCCAAAATCTGTTACATCTATTGTGTACTTTTTTTGGTTGCATCCGACGAATAAAAGGAGTATTATTCCTGCGATAACTTTATTTATCATAACGGAGTTCAGTTCGTTTTTACAAAGCTATAAATTATTCCGGCATTGAGTTGAATTACTGTAAATTCCCGGAAATAGGTTAGTGTTTCCGGTTTTGTAGTGTTAGAATTATCGGCTGAAAAGGTTAATATGCCGAACTCGTGTTTTGAATGCAGATAGTCAGACGAGAAGTTCAATAGCAGCTTGCTGTTAAGGCGGATCCGGATACCTGCTCCGGCCTGATAGCTAAATGCATAATCGCTGGTAGGCAACTCTGAAAAGGTGTATGATGTGCCTGCTTCGTTTACGGTAGTGCGAATAAGCGGTGTAAATAACCGTAACTGGCCAAGCAGCAGCCGGCAGTAAAAACTATTGGCAGGCCCGAAACAAATCATGGGGCCTAATGCGATATTATGCCATTTATAATGACCGGAAGTAAATGTAAGATTAGCCCCGGGATAGGTTTGCAAATAGATTTCTTCGGAAAGATCAATGTATTCACTGTCTAAAAAAGAATTTGTCCCGGTAGACAGGCAGGATGTGATTACAAACGATCGTGATAAACGGTATCCTGCCTCTATATTAAATATTCCTCCTACATTGGCAAACCCGTATTCATTGGTAAGTGAATCATGCCGGGCAAATTTTCCCGCTGGAAATGATAATCCTCCGTTTAACCCTCCATACCAGTGCTCCTGCTGTTGTGCTTCTGTACTCTGAATCGTATAACAACAAATAATAGAGATGATATTAATTAATCTCAATCTCATCAATATATAATAAAGTTTGTTTGTTTTCCTGTCCGGAATACAAATTTCTATTTATGCTTTTTGCAATAATCTTAATAAAACGGATATTCTCTTTTGTGCATTCGGATGTAAATCGCTTGAGTATAAAATCACGTTTAGAAATGAACGACCGAAGGTCTGGTTTTATTTTGTAGATAGTGAAATATTTTTTGCCGTCTTCCGAAACCCGGTATTCGATATATTCAGGCAGAAAAATTGCCCATTTATCCTGCATGAAACCAGCTGACAACTTACGAATATGGGACGGTTTATGTAGTTCAATGGTGATTTCGGCATCGGAATTAAATCCAACCCATCGCTCCTGCTGTATTTGTGGCATTCCGTATTGTCCATCCAATAACATCCATAAATCCGATTGTTCTTCACGATTGCAGGGAATTATATTGCTGCTGATTTTTTTTGCCGGATTATATATTATACGCCGGATGGATGTAAACGAATTATACCCGTTCCTGAATCCTTTTGCTTTAAAAAGTGTGGTTGAATCAATCGCTATTTTACCGGTATATTGAAGTGAAGTGGTGTCGGGTTCGCTTCCATCAAGGGTATAATAAATTTTTGCATTTCCGACATCTGCAGTAAAATCCATGCTTACTGATGTTGGCCGCGAATAATCTTTCCCTTCCTGCGATATTTTGATAACCGGTAAAATTAAAGATGATTGTTTTAATTTACCTGGCCGTTGAACGTCTATACCGGTAAATTTAGGTTGAATAAAAAAGGTAAAATGCATCTCCTTTGCCCATACGGTATGTGCAGGGTAGTAGCCCGGCCCGCAGGTAGCTGTTCCCAATCCATTTTGTTTGTAATCAAGGTTTACAGTCGTATTGCCCGATTTCTGAAGTTCATTGATATGGCGTGCTTTTTGTATATCCCAATCGTTGTAATGGTATGCTCCTGCATTAAACAGTGTGTCGCTGCTGAAAAAGAGGCCGTTGCCGATACTATCGGTTACTGCAAACCATCGAACATTCGTACGGTTACCACTTTCCTGTGGCACTTCGTAAATATGAAACATATCGTTTACAGGTTTAGCAAATCTTGCAGTGTAAGTACTTTGCATCCGGTCGCTGTATGCTTCATGCGGACCGTTTCCGAACCATTCGGCCCGGTTGTAATTATCCGGGAGAATGAGCTGAAACCCTGCCTTTGCCAGGGTCTCGGCCATTAAGGGATCGGGAAGCATACTGGTTTCAATCGCGAGTACACCCTGACGGTTAATGGTATAAACGATGATAACCTCGATGATCCGTTTTTTTTCAGGAGACAACATGTCAAGTATGCAATGTATTTGTACCATCGTTTGATTATCTTGATACAGGTTGATTTTTTTAACGGATGGAGTTAGCGAATCAAGTGATGCGTTTCTCCATTTCATCATTCCATTGCGGTCGCGCTCATCGGTTTGAGTAGGTGGACGCCAGAAATTTAAACGTAACGGTGCTTGAAGAAATTCTTTCCCGTTTATCATCAGCGAAACGATCATGCCGGTTTTTTTATCTACGGAATAATTAACTTTTCCTGCCAATACAGTAATTCGGTCAGTTGACTCGGAAAGGGTTACAGGATTGCCGGTTGCATCAGATAAATCGTCGAATATGGGTTCTTTTACCGGAAGTTTATACTGGCAAAAAGCGATTTCATGACCTTTTTCAGCCCATAATTGTTTTTCGGCTAATGTAAAACGTAAGGTAAGATGATATTCTGCCGGTTTTATCAGATCGGTATTGTTCAGGGGAATAGTTACCAGTGCCGAATCGCCGGGGAGGATATTTTGCACTGCAAGTATCCCTGACTTAATAAGTTCTCCATCCCGTAACAATTCCCATTGCGTTTTGATTTGGTTGAAAGTAGTAAACGAATAATTGTTTTTAATCCATATCCTGGCTTTTTTTATATCATGCGGACGGCAGGTAATATTTTCGTATATTTTTTTTATTTCGAGGGTTTGTGGCTTAATTCGGCGGTCGGCATGTACAAGTCCGTTAATACAAAAATCAGCATCATTGGGATTATCTCCAAAATCACCGCCATAGGCCCAGAACTCTTTACCTGAAGAGTCATGTTTGCGAATAGTTTTGTCGGCCCAATCCCAAACAAATCCACCCTGCATACGCGGATACCGTTTTATGACTTCCCAATATTCACTGGCTCCGCCCATTCCATTGCCCATAGCATGTAAATATTCGCATAAAATAATTGGGCGGGGGGGAAAACTATCATGAAGAATAATCATATTTTCCTTTCTGCAATACATATTCGAAATAATATCAAAATCCGGTGGTTTAACAGCCGAATATCTGTCTTTTCCACGGTCTTCGTAATGTATGGGCCGGGTAGGGTCGGCTTTGCGCATGGTATCGGCCAGCGCAAAAAAGTTAGCGCCTATACCTGCCTCATTGCCCATTGACCATACAACAACGCAGGGATGATTTTTATCTCTCTGCAGCATATTCATACCTCGTTCAATGTGCGCCTGTTTCCATTCCGGTTGTTCGGCGCAGTATGGACGCAGTTCATGACTTTCGATATTCGCTTCGTCCCAAACGTAAATGCCATATTGGTCGCACAGGTCGTACCATAATGGTATGTTAGGATAATGACAGGTGCGGACGGCATTGATGTTATGCTGTTTCATTAAAATAATATCACGGATCATGCTTTCTTTTGAAATTACGAATCCTTTGTCGGGATCCATTTCATGCCGGTTTGTGCCTTTGAATACGATCCGGCGCCCATTCAGCATAAATATGCCGTTCTTAATTTCAATCTCACGAAAACCAACATTAATGGCAGTAGTATGCAGAATCTGATTTTTTTCATTAACCATTGTGGCCAGCAACCGGTAAAGATAGGGGTTCTCGGCACTCCATTTCACCGGATTCTTTACCGCTATACGAAAAGTGAATTTTCGATTAGTATGTGGCCTCAGATTCATTAATGGCCTGATTTTTTCTACTACCGGCTGATTATTGGCATCAAACAGTGTGAAAATCATAAAGCCCTGTGTTCTCACCGAATCAATATATCCTACTGTAAATTTTATCATTAGATCAGCATCGGTATAGGTTGAACATAAATCGGTGCGGACAGCCATATCGGACAGATACATACGGGGTGTTGCAAATAAGTACACATCCCTGTAAATACCCGACATTCGCCAGATGTCCTGATCTTCCAGATAACTGCCGTCAGTAGCCCAGAATACTTTAACTGCTAAAAGGTTTTTTCCTGTACGTACATATTCAGTAATGTCAAACTCTGCTGCGGTACGGCTGTCTTCGCTGTAACCTACCTGCTTACCATTTACCCAAAGATAAAAACCACTTAATACACCATCAAAATGGATGATGATGCGTTTCCCATTCCAATTGGCCGGTACATCAAAATACCGCCGGTATGAGCCAACCGGATTATCTCCTTTGATAAAGGGTGGTTCGGCCGGAAAAGGATGTTTGATATTAGTGTAAATAGGTTTGCCGTAACCGTTAAGCTCAATGCACGACGGGACTTCAAGAGTATCCCAGCCGGAATCGTTATATTGCTCTGTATAAAATTTTTCCGGTGCGTCTTTAATCCTTTTTGCATAACGGAACATCCAGTTGCCATTCAACGAACGATACAACTGTGAACTGTCGGGGATAGATGTCATAGCTGAACGGATGTCATGGTAATACATGAAACTGGCTCGGGGCGGAAGTTTATTGATGGCATTGATACCGGGATTTTCCCAGTCATTTTTTTCTTTACTGCAACGATCTGTAAGAAGAAGAAAAAAAACACCAGCAGCAACCAGTTTGGCTGCACGAAAAAATTTAACTAAACGCATATTTGTTGTTTGATTATTGGATAATTGAAACAGAATTATGACTATCGGATAAATCAGAGTTTTCTGATACGTATACCATTGATCAGTGGAGAGGACTGAATGGCTGTGAATTTAATTTCCAATCCGCCGTTACCGGTTACCGATTGCTCGAATGTTTTTATTACTGCACGTTCCTCTCCATAGTCCGCAAGCAGGTTTATCCCTGCCCATATCTTTGTCCCATTTATTGATAAATCAAATATTCTGCGAACTACGGATTCGTTGCCTTGTTCGGCTCCCAGATTATACACCGACTTCATTTCTTTCTCTGTCATCACTTCTCCCAGATAAATAGTGATTTCGTATCTCCCGGCTGGTACATCAAAACGATAACTATCGGCGCTGTCACGACAGGTCTGGAAAATGGGCTCATCTTTGGTGCATGAATAGTCAAAATTTGACCCGGGCACGCTCTTCATCCATCGCCTGTAGTTGCTTCCGCCAATGTATCCGTAACTGCCTTTGCTGTATGGTTTGTCGGGCATCCATTGATTCCCGCTTTTATCGGTATATTCAATATACGAGCCACAGTTAATATTCAGCTCAGTGAATGGGAAATCAGTATTTGTCAAACGCTGAGGGATTATTTTAACATTCAGCTTTTTCATTTCCTTATAAAGTTTTCCTTCCCGTACACCCAATGCCTCAATGGTATTTTCACCGTCAGATAAGGGTGCTGTGAACAATGCTACGCCATTAACAGGTGAGATACGGTCAATAGATTTGCGATTAACAATCAGTTCAACTTTTTCAAGGTTGGAATAGATCCATATTGGTCTGTTTAATGTTGAAACTGTTGTGTCATCCTGTAAGCCGGTTATTTTCTCTACTTGTACGGGGGCGATTTTCAGATATGGTTCATTTGTTAGTATGGCTTTATAGAAGCAGTAAGTATCTTTAGGTTTTCGGTCAAATGTCATTATCCCTTTGTTATTGATATGAGGATATGTATCTTCGCGTCCTTCGCTGCCAAAATCGGCAAAACACCAGAGTGAACTGCCGGCAATAAAAGGTGTTTCACGTATAACCTTTAAATAATGGGAATGAAACATATTCTGGTAATCAATGCTGAAATCAAATCGTTCAGGAGTTAATGAGCGGATGTTTATATCTGCGCCTGCTCCATATTCCGTTAAGATAATGGGTTTACCGGGTGCCGTATTTCTGCATTTGTTCACCATTTCACTAAGGTCGTTCAAAGTTAACCGGTACCAGCCGGCATAGAGATTCCATCCGTTAATATCTGCAATAGTAGTTAACATGGCTTTCTCATATAGTTCAGGAGCCCCATGAAAAACAATCATGGTAGGTCTTGATTTATCTTCTTTTTTAACGATATCATTTAAACCCTTATATAACGTGGATATTGAATTGATATACTTTACTTCCTGAGGGGTCAGTGCTTTCAGGTCATTTAACGGATAGGGCGGCTTAAGCATGATCTCGTTGCCCAGGCACCAGATGAAAATGGAGGGATGATTACGGTACTGATGAATCATTTCAAGCAGCTGTTGCTGACAGTTGGCTGTGAAACCTGAACTCTCGGTAATGGTGTTTACTACCGGTATTTCGATTGAAACGATGATGCCCTGACGATCGCATTCTTCGATTAACGCATGATCTTGTGGATAATGTGAAGTGCGGAGAAAATTTGCTCCCATCTCTTTAATCAGCCGTACATCCTGGCGATGAAGATCGTTGGGCAAAGCATTACCTAATCCGGGATAATCCTGATGCCTGTTGACACCAATCAATTTTATCGGCTGATCGTTCAGGTAAAAGCCACGTGCAGCATCAAACCGGAAATACCGGAATCCCAGCGGATGAACAACTTCGTCAAGCAGAATCCCGCTTTTTTCATCGAACAGCCGGGTGCTTACGCTGTAAAGGTAAGGATCGGCAGGTGACCACAAACGGGGATAACTTATCGGTTTGCTGTTTTGAACAAATTCAGTGGTAACTGATGTATCGCATTTATAACTGCCGGTGACCTCTGCTACAGTGTTTCCCTGCGCATCGCTGATTACGGAAACAATTTTGCACGACTGTGGCGCACGGCCTTCATTGATCAATGAACCACTGATACGAACAGTTGCCTTTTCTCTTGATACGTCTGGTGTTTCAATAAATACGCCCTGTGAACCATAATCGTTCATTGAGAAATGTATCTGAGGTACCGTGATAAGATAAACATCCCGGTAGATGCCTCCATACATATTAAAATCACCGCTTAAAGGCGGAATATCATCGTTTTTCCTGTTATCGGCTTTGACAGCGATTTCATTTTTTATCCGCCCCGGACCAATGAGCAAATGTGGCGTGATATCAATGTAGAAACCAGTATATCCGCCTTTGTGCTTCCCTGCAAGGTTGCCGTTAACGTATACTTCAGCATCCTGAAATACTGCTTCAAAATACAGATAGGTTTTTCGTTTGGTAAATGAACTATCGGTGTACAGATTTTTAATATACCAACCAATACCTTGGTAAAATCCCTGCACATCGTCAAATACATCTTCACTATTCCATGTATGCGGCAATGCTACCGATAACATGGCAGGGTCGGTAAAAGCAGGGTAATTGATGGATATATCCCCTTTGCGGAATTTCCATGCTTCATTAATTGTTGCTTTATACCTGCCGGCAGGTTGTGACTGGACGATAAGTGAAAGACAAACTAAAACGATGATTCCGGTGTATTTCATATATGTTTCAATTTTGAATCACGAAAATAGTAAAATTAAACGATTCCGGTTAGTTTTTTAATGATTGTAGCCGATTGTTAATAACTATCAATGTATGGAACGAATAAAATATTAATTCTCACTATTTTTGTTTCATAACTACAATTTATGGAAATATTATATCTTTTTACAGGAACGATTATAGGCGCTTTGATTGCTTGGCTCATTTTTAAACTGATTACCGGGAATCTAACTCAAAAACTCCAATTCACCGAACAACAATTCAATGAGGTAAAGCAATCCTTTGCCGTTCAGGAAAAAACAATTATTGATCTAAACCGTCAGATATCTGCACGGGAAGCCGAATTGCGGCACACACATGATAAGCTGACACAATATAAACAGGATGTTGAGCAGCTGCAAGAAAAATTCCGGCTTGAGTTTAAAAACCTCGCTAATGATATTCTTGAAGAAAAAACCAAAAAGTTTACTGAACAGAATAAAACAAATCTCGATCAGGTACTGAAACCATTGCAGGAAAAGATCAGTGATTTTCAAAAGCAGGTTAAAGATAATCTCAGCGAGGAAACCAAACAGCGTTCAACATTGCAGGAGCAATTGCGCCACCTTACCGAACTCAACAGGAGAGTAGGTGATGAAGCACGCGCACTCACTACAGCGCTTAAGGGGGAAACAAAAACACAAGGGAACTGGGGTGAAATCATCCTCGAAAGTATTTTGGAAAAATCCGGTTTGGTGAAGGACAGGGAATATAAGGTGCAGGAATCATTCACCACTTCCGATGGACGCAGGCAGCAGCCCGATGTCATCGTTTATTATCCGGGGGAACGATGTATTATTATTGATTCAAAAGTATCACTGACAGCGTATGAACGATATGTGAATGCAACAGACGAAGCAGAACGGGTTGACTCGCTGAAAGAGCATTTGTTATCTGTGCGACAGCACATCAGCGGACTCTCGCAGAAGAATTATCCCGATCTGGTGAAAAATAAATCACTCGACTTTGTAATGTTGTTTATGGCCGTTGAGCCGGCTTATCTGCTAGCTATGCAGTCCGAGCCGGAATTATGGAACAATGCCTACCAGAAAAGGGTGCTGCTGATCAGTCCTACGAATCTCATCGCTGCGCTGAAGCTGATCGAAAGTATGTGGAAACAGGAATTCCAGAACCGTAATGCACAGCAGATTGCTGAAAAAGCCGGCGATATGTATGATAAGTTCCAGGGCTTTGTGCAGGATTTGATCAGCATAGGCAGACAGATGGATTCGGCAAAAAAGAATTACGAAGAAGCAATGAATAAGCTGTATTCGGGCAAAGGCAATCTCGTACGCAGAGCTGAAGAACTGCGCGAACTGGGCGTAAAAAGCCGGAAAGACCTGCCGCCGACATTGCTTGACAGGGCAGGGGCGTAATCGGTTACTATCTTCATTATGCAAATAATCCCGACGATTCAAGATAAACAATCGTTAAAGTGTTCTTAAAAAAACAAAACGGTTAAACAATGGGTTAATCCCGTCCCGAGTACTCGGGAGAAAAACAACCATTTAGGTTGTTGATAGACAAGCTAAATGGTATGTGTTTTCTTAATCGCTATGCAATAGAAACCCTTCTATTGCCATAGAATGGGATAAAAAAGCGGATTTTTAGTCATCTATCATAGTTTGTTGATTTATAAGTTAATAGATATTTAAAATAAAAATTCCTGTTGATTTAAAAATTTTAATCACTGTTGTCCGGTAAAAGTTTAAAAGGGATATTTTTCCTTTTTAAATAT
>CAZRNJ010000019.1:0-19769 GCA_964601385.1 uncultured Bacteroidales bacterium
TTTTTCTTTAAAATAGCGTCCGGCGCTTTTTAATCGCTCTATAAGATAACCATTCTCGTCTGGCTGTCCATTTTGCGCAATGGCTGTTTTAATCTGAATGGCAAATTTTTCAGCTACGGCTGTCATTTCACTATTCATCCGATATTGTACCCGGCGAGCTCCGTCAATAAATGCAGGATGAAGAATGGACTGATGCTCGATAAGTAGTTTCATCAGGTAACCAAATCGCCTGGTAAGAGACGAAAAGTCAAATAACTCTACCATCAACGACTGAAAAAATGCTGCTTTGGCCATCTGTAATTGATTGCTGTCCGGCTCTTTTTCCGGTATCCCAAGAATATAATCCGATACCACTACGTCATTGCGTAAACTGCGCGCCGAAATCATTGAACTGAGAACAATCCCTTCGAGCGTACGGCAACGGCTCAATGCAACATATACCTGACCATGCGCAAAGGCCTGCTGTGCATCAATAATAGCATGATCAAAAGTTAATCCCTGGCTTTTGTGTATGGTAATTGCCCATGCCAGTTTTAATGGATACTGGGTAAAAGTGCCAATTACTTCTTCATTTATGGCCTTTGTCTCATCATCAATAGTATAACGGGTATTACTCCACTCCATCCTCATAACAGCTATGGTATAGGGCGCTCCGGGACATTTAACAAAAATTGCTTCATCATTGATTTCTGTAACTGTTCCGATCTTTCCATTATAAAATAGTTTTTCCGGCGAAGTATCGTTTTTTATAAACATCACTTGAGCGCCGGTTTTAAGTATTAACCGGCTATCGGCCGGATAAGCATACTCGGGGAAATCACCATTTACTTCTGCCTCAAAAGTATATGTTTGCCCGGGCAGTTGAGCCAATTTGGAATTATTAATCTGTTGCGACTGGTAATTATGAGTAGTCAAACTTATATATCCCTTGTCAATAAACCGGGAATAATCAGGATCAAACCGCTTATTGAGATCACTGAGTATCTTATCGTCAATTTGATTAGCGCCGATTTTATTCAGCAATTCAATAAAATGCTTATCTTTTTGCCTGTAGATATGAGTTAATTCAATGCATACATAATTTGTTTTTTGCAATGCATGGCTTCCAAAAAAAAAGAATGAATCATAATAACCTGACAAGAGTTCGCGCTCATCATCCTTAACTACTGGGGCTAACTGTTGTAAATCCCCTATCATTAGTAATTGAACACCCCCAAATGGTTTATTACGGTCTTTAAACCTGCGCAGCACCTCATCCACAGCATCTAACAGATCACAACGTACCATGCTGATCTCATCAATAACTAATAAGTCAATACTTTTCATTATTTTTATTTTGATACGGTTAAACCGTTGATGCGGCTCAATAGATAAAGCGCTCTTTGAACCGGGCAAATACGGTCCGAAAGGAATCTGAAAAAACGAATGTATCGTTACCCCGCCGGCATTCACTGCGGCCACACCCGTGGGCGCTACAACAATCATCCGCTTTGATAAACGATTACCCAACGACCGTAAAAAAGTGGTCTTCCCGGTACCGGCCTTACCTGTTAAAAAAAGATTAGTGTTGGTATTCTGAATAAAATCAAAAGCCAGTTCTGTTTTAGAATTCACATGGGGCTGTATGGTCATTTTTTACAATTCAATTTGTTGTTCTGAATACAGATATTATTAAAACTAATTTCCGGCACAAATTCATAATCTGCCTGCCGGTTTGGACGGGATGATTTAACCTAATTTTTTACGATTGCTTATCAAATAAATATATCCGTTTCTTCAATTATTTTAATCTGATATCTGGCAATCCAAAGATAAATGAAGTTTTTTAGTATTAAAAATTTTTGGAGATTACAATTAGCATATCTGTTTATAAATGCATTTAGTTCCAAAACGAACAGATATGCTAAGTGTTTATGCCGGCAAAATTTTTACTTAACTCTGTCTGTCTCACAAATTAAAAGATTTAATTCGGCGGTATACAATTAAAAAACAGTATATTTAACCAATAAAAAGACGAAATTAAGATGCAAAATCTGGTAGTATTAACCGGTGCCGGCATAAGTGCCGAAAGCGGGATCCGCACATTCCGCGACAGCGATGGTTTATGGGAGTAGTACGACGTTAAACAGGTAGCTACACCCGAGGGCTGGCAAAAAGATCCCAAGTTGGTACTGCGTTTTTACAATGAGCGTCGAAAACAGTTAATGAACACCGGGCCTAACCTGGCCCATACCGGACTGGTTGAACTTGAAAAATACTTCAATGTATTGATTATTACACAAAATATTGATGATCTGCATGAAAAAGCCGGAAGTAAAAATATTCTTCATCTGCACGGACAATTGACACAGGCGCGCAGTTCAACAGATGATACACTAATATACGACATCGGATATACACCGATTAACTGGGGTGACAAATGTGACAAAGGATCACAACTCCGGCCACATGTCGTATGGTTTGGTGAAGATGTTCCGGAAATGAACAGGGCATCCTCTATTTGCTCCAATGCCGATATTTTTGTCATTATCGGCACATCTCTAAATGTTTATCCTGCCGCCGGACTGATACAATATATTCCGCCCTTTACCCCTGTATATGTAATTGATCCAAACAGCGTCTCTATCCCCGGCCGTAACCCTGTGTTTATCCGTGAAAAAGCACAACAGGGTGTAAGCCGTTTAATTACTATGCTTATGCAAAAAAAGCCGACTAGCTGATTAAATTCTAAATCCCAGTAACGTAATATCATCATTCTGTGGTGTAGAACCACGCCACTCACTAAGTTTTTCTAAATATACAGCTCTCTGAGTATCCATGGGAAGATGATGATATTCGGTTAAAAGGGCAAGAAAATTTTTAAACAACATTTTTTTGTTTTCTTCACCGCCTAACTGGTCTGCAAAACCATCGGTAAACATATACACTATGTCGCCTTTATTGAGTACTATATTTTTTTGCTCAAAGGGCTGCATAGTGCGGGCGTATGAAACAGGCATGATATCGGGTTCCATCCTTACCAATTCATTATTATGAAAAATAAGAACCGGATTATTTGCTCCGGCATACCGCAATAAACGGGTATTGAGGTCTATTGTCACCAGGGAAATATCCATGCCGTCCTGTGCCTTTCCCTGTTCATCGTTTTGTTGCAATGTACGGATGATGAGGTTACGCAATTGATTAAGAATTTCGTCTGGTGAACTAATAGTACCGGCATCACATATCTGGTTCAGATAAGCAAATCCCAACATGCTCATGAAACCACCGGGAACACCATGGCCTGTACAATCGGCTGCGGCTAAAACCAGTTTATCATCAAATGCCGAGTACCAATAAAAATCACCCCCAACAATATCTTTCGGAAGATAAAGTACAAAACTGTCGTCAAAAAATTTATTCAAAAAAACAGGATCAGGCAAAATGGCTTTTTGTATGCGTTCCGCATAATTGATCGCATTAAGAATTTTTGTGTTCCTTTCATGTAACATCTCATGTTGCATCTGTATCTCCCTTTTCTGCAACTCAATCTTACGATAGGCCTTCCGCATCCGGGCATAAAATAACAGAACCAATAATGCTGAAAATAAAATGATCACCGACAATGAAATAACAATGCGTATAATTCTTTTTTGAAAAATAATTTTTTGATCACTGAGCATAGTGTCAATGGATAACTGACTGATCATTCGTGACTGGTTAATATTTTCGGTAGTCAGTTTTTCCTGCACATGACTTGCATTATTCAGCAGTGTATCTTTTAAAAGAATAACCGTTTCCTTCTCTTTTAACGCTTTTTCTTTTGCCGATAACTCTTCCTGCTTTTGCTCAATCTGAACCTGCATCTCGTGTTTAAGCTGCTCCTTGTTCATCTCGGTCTCTTTAAGTTTCTCACTGTATTCACTGTTCAGCACCTGAATCTTGGCCGAGGTTTCAAGATTCATATAATTTTGATACAAAGCAAGATATTCTTCATGTTTGGTATAGGCCTCCTTATACCGGCCAAGGATTGCAAGCGTTTTTGATATTTCTTCCAGATTACGCACTTGTATCTCTTTATCATTAAGTTTGCTTGCAATATCATAGCTCCGCTGATAATACTCAAGCGCTTTCTTGGGATTATCGGTACTACTACAAAGAACAGCCACATTGAAGCAACTACGCATAATGGCTTGTCGGTCACTGCCCGTAGTAATCAGCGCCAATTCCTGTTCGTAATACCGGATAGACCGCTTATAGTCCTTATGCCTGTAGTACGCATTTCCCAATGTATTATACAAAATAGCCAACATCGTCGGCTGTGGCTTCAACTTTTTTTCCATCGCTACGGCCTGCTCCCCGTAATCTATTGATTTCGATGGACTCTTATCAAGATAGGCCTGCGACAGATTTACCAGAAGGGTGAATTTTTCAATGCCCGATGCCGCAGTAACCTGCTGCTCCATCTGTGGAATATCATATACCGTCTCTGTTTCACCATACGAGACTGGAATAAATACAAATAACAAACTGATTAACAAAATACAAAAACGCATGTTCACGGCTTTTTGTTCCTTTATACGTCGAATCACAAAAAAAGTTACTGTTCAGTATGAATAAAAATCTTCAACCCGATGATTACGTATTATCTGCAGTCCCGGCATGGTTAAAACGCTTATACTGGTTTTCATTTCTGGAAATTGTTACATATTTTTGCAAAAAAACATTATGCGCATAATTCTGTTAATATTTCTGTCCGTTTTATCCCTTTCGCTGTTTTCACAGATTACCGAAGGCGAAGACATTCTCCGCAAAGATAATACCGACACACTACAAGGGTGGACATCGGGCGGATTAATCAATACTGCATTTGCACAAACCGGCCTGACAAACTGGGCTGCCGGTGGCGAAAACTCTCTTGCAGGGAATGGTCTGGCAAGTTTATTTCTAAACTATAAAAACAATTCTTCGGCATTAGATAATACTCTGGATTTGGGATATGGTTTGCTTAAACAAGGAAATAACCAACATGCTCGTAAAAGCGATGATAAACTCGAATTAACTTCTAAATACGGACTGAAGGCCTCAAATAACTGGTTTTATGCAACCTTGCTGAATATACGTTCACAATTTTCACCCGGGTACAACTATCCTGACGATACTACAAAAATTTCTGATTTTCTTTCTCCATGCTACCTGCTGGGTGCAGTAGGAATGGATTATAAACCGGGGCCCCGATTTACGGCTTTTATTGCTCCTGTAACCATTAAAACAACCATTGTCAACAGTACTCTGTTAGCCGATGCCGGAAGTTTTGGTGTTGTCCCGGCTATATTTGATGAAAACGGCAAAATAATTAAACATGGTAAAATGTTTCGCAATGAACTGGGTGGTTATTATCGTATGGCAATAAACTGGAAACTTATGGAAAATATTACATTGAACAGTAAAATTGATTTTTTCTCCAATTATCTGAAAAAACCCGGAAATATTGACGTTAACTGGGAAACACTCATTGGCATGAAAATCAATAAATACATAGCTGCCAGTATTTCCACTCATCTGATTTATGACGACGATATTGATATTGCCGTTGATACGGATAATGACGGAATAGCCGATAAAACAGGGCCACGTACACAATTTAAAGAAGTCATTGGTGTTGGGTTTTCATATATCTTTTAAACCTGTTTTTTTGTCGCTGATAAACTATAAAAGATCTTTCCCCGCTACTGTATTCCTTTGGACTTAATCCGCCCGCACAACGCTTTCTGCCCAACTCGAAAAATCAAACATCTGTAATAATTGCAGTTCATAAATATTTCCGCGGAGTGCTTTAAGATCAATAATAAATTTTGTTACTGCTGCCTTTTTTTGATCAGGCCTGTGCATATAACGAATCAATTTTTGCAGAAAAGATAAAAATGTCTTTTCGACCAGAAAAAAACTCTGTTCCTTATTGAGTTCTCGTCGTAGTGAACGGATTAAATAATCCATAAAATCATAGTCGCCAAGATGATAATGCACTGCCAAATTAAACAAACGCAATATACGGTATACGGGTAATCTGCGATACAACGCATACCGTTGAACGGATAAAAGAATACCTGCGGCCTGACGGTATTTCTTCAGATAAATAAATATTACTGATTGAATAAACAGTAATTCCGCCCTATCTGATAGTGACAGCCGGCTTTCGATCTCCTGAAGGTTTTGGCTGCTTTGCTCAAGCAAATGCCCGGCCTGGTTATATTCTCTGCGGTCTATATGATTATACATTTCGTATATCCATACCACAAAAAAAATATAATCGCTCACCCCGGATGTTGTAGCACTCAAAAACTGAAGCCGGTTAATAAAATAACCCATCTCGTCGAGCCGGCCAATGGAACGAAGTATTCCCAGCATATCCCGCAAATGACGAACATAATCAATGGGAGAATCTTCCCAATCGCTCCGGTGACTCTCAAACAGTGTATTCAATTCAAAACAGGTTCGAAGCGCCGACTGGTAATCACCGCTCATGCGGAAATAAATAGTCTGAAACATCAGATGAATTTTCTGAAACTCAAATGTCGGATGATTGCCGTGAGATATGATTCCCAGTTCGCTCACAACTAAGTCGTTCAACCGCTCTTTATCCTGCTCACTGCGAATATAGCCCCAACGGTGAAATCTGTACAATAACTGGTTGTATAACGATTGTAATTTATGAAGGCGTGCCTCGGTGGCAATAACATTCTCGTTAATCTGCTGCTTGTCTGATAATTCATTTTCAGTAATTTCAGCATATCCTAAACGTAAATGGTATTCCGATTCAAGCATGGAGAAAAGCCGGTACCAGTTATTTTTCCCATGCTTCAGCGCTAACCGGCTGCCTCGCGCAGTATAATTAAAACCCTCCTCAAACAAACCACGGCTGAATAGTGTACGGGCATCGGCATATAAAAATTCTATCGTATCATCAACCGATTGCTGGATACGTGTATCGCGGATACTTCGCAACAACTGGCGGTAAAGATACTGACATGCGTTATTCAATGAAACACGATTGTACCTCAATAAATATTTGTTGTTTATCAACTGCTCATCATTTTTATTGTCCGCGCACAATAAATACAGATAAGCAAATGATTTCCGGGCAGGCAAACCATTCATCATACTGAACTGTCGTTTCTCTGCCTTGTTCATACTGTTTATCAGCGCGCAAAGAGAAGATATTTTAGTCATAACTTTAACTTATATATAAACAAATATATATAAAATTCAGTAATTAAAATAGTATTATTCAATCAAATAATAAAGAATAAAAATAATTTAAAATTCAACAATAATATCAATATTGGCTATCACTATTTATTGATTGATATTATTTTGGTAAAAACTTTCAAAACAGAATGAGAATATTGGTCATTGGCAGTTCAAACACCGATATGGTGGTTAAGGCCAATCATCTGCCGGTACCCGGAGAAACAATACTGGGAGGTAAATTTATTATGAATGCCGGGGGCAAGGGCGCTAATCAGGCAGTGGCAGCAGCACGGCTGGGTGGTATCGTAACTTTTATTGCAAAAACCGGCAATGATATCTTTGGGAACCAGGCCTTGCAGATGTTCGAAAAAGAAGGAATTAATACTTCGTATATGTTAAAAGACCCGAATCAGCCATCCGGTGTGGCACTGATCACGGTTGATAAAAATGGAGAAAACTGCATTGTGGTTGCTCCAGGTGCAAACGGCACATTAAGTATTAGTGACATAGAAAAGTTTACGGATGCTATCCGGGAAACGAATATTATTCTTTTACAACTTGAAACACCGGTTGATACTGTTGAATACATTGCAAAGTTGGGTTTTGGACTAGGAAAAAAAGTAGTACTTAATCCGGCGCCGGCACAGTTTCTCAACGAAAAACTGCTGCAGGCCTTATATCTGATCACCCCCAATCAAACAGAAGCCGAAATGCTCAGCGGCATTAAAATAACCACTCCGGGCAATGAACATATTGACGGACTGAAAATAGACGGATTAGCTTCGGTTGAAAGGGCGGCTGCCGCTCTCCATGCAAAAGGGGTGCAAAATATTGTCATCACATTGGGTTCATCGGGCGCTTATGTTTTCAGCGCTGAATATAAAGGATTGGTGCCGGGACGAAAAGTTACTCCTGTTGATACAACAGCGGCAGGGGACACCTTCAGCGGCGCGCTCGTAGTAGCACTCTCCGAGGGCAAAACAATTAAAGAGGCCGTAGAGTTTGCAAACCTGGCGGCCTCAATTTCTGTTACACGAATGGGCGCTCAATCGTCTATACCCTTCCGAAAAGAATTATATTGATGTTTTTATAGCCATTAAAATCTAAAATATGAAACACGTTATCACTAGTGCAATTCTATTATTGATTGTATGGGCATGCAGCCCCGAAAAAAATCAATCATCCAAACCAATGGAATTTACTCTTACGAAAACAGAACTTCTGAATAAGATCAAAGGAGGCTGGGCAGGACAAGTCATCGGCTGTACTTTTGGCGGACCAACGGAATTCAAGTTTAAGGGATGTATGATCCACGACTATCAGCCCATCATTTGGGACAACACCCGCATGTTGTGGTATTATGAAAATGACCCTGGTTTATATGACGACATTTATATGGATTTGACTTTTGTTGATGTATTTAATCGTTGCGGACTGGATGCGCCGGCCGATTCTCATGCCATCCATTATGCCACGGCCAAATATAAACTTTGGCATGCTAACCAGGCCGGACGCTACAATATTCTCAATGGAATCATGCCTCCTCAGTCAGGCCACTGGCATAATAACCCCCATGCCGATTGTATTGATTTTCAGATTGAAGCCGATTTTGCCGGTCTGATGTCACCGGGAATGGTCAATGTATCGTCTTCTATTTGTGATAAAATCGGCCATATCATGAACTATGGCGATGGATGGTATGGCGGCGTTTATGTGGCCGCAATGTATTCTCTCGCATTTGTAAGCAATGATATTGAATATATTGTGACAGAAGCGCTGAAAGCAATCCCTTCCGAAAGTAAATTTTATAAAGTAATGTCGGATGTCATTGCATCTTATAAACAAAGCCCCGATGACTGGAAAAAAACATGGTTCCTCGTGGAGAAGAACCATAGTGAAGATATCGGTTGTCCTAACGGTGTTTTTAATGCGTTTAATATTGATGCAACAATTAACTCGGCCTATGTGATCATCGGATTACTGTACGGAAAAGGTGACTATGGCAAATCACTCGATATCAGCACCCGCTGTGGACAGGACAGTGATTGTAATCCGGCCACTGTAGGTGGTATCCTGGGAACCATGCTTGGTTACAACAATATCCCGGAATACTGGAAACAGGGACTTAAACAGGTGGAAAACCTTGATTTTAAATATACCTCCATTTCACTCAATGATGTGTATGAGATGAGCATGAACCAGGCCGTGGAAAATATTCAGCGAAATGGCGGGACAATTACCGATCAGCAAGTGAAAATCATCACTAATCCCATTCAGCCGGTGCAGCTTGAAGTCAATTTTGCCGGACTTGTCCCGTCTGAAAACAAAACACTCAATTTCGATTCTAACTATACGGCTTCCCTTAATTTTTATGGCAATGCTATTGTCATTCCGGGATGGTTCAACGCTTATAATGATACCTCATACAAAAATCAGATCGCCAGGATGGAAATCACAATTGACAATAATCGCGAAATAATTGAATTGCCCATGAATGTGATTACCCGAAAAGCGGATGTTTACTGGAATTATAAACTGAAAGAAGAAAACCATACCTTCTCAATCAGGTGGATGAATGCTGACCCAAAAATTAAAATGAATATTTCGTCTGCAATAATTTACAAAGGAAAAAAATAATTGTTCTGATATCTTAATTTAAAATAAATTCTTACTATTGCTTATTGAAATACCATAAAAATTCAAACAATGTTTATAGTAACCAATTATCCGCTGGCCGTATTCCTTTGCGTCATCACTATGTTCTGTTGGGGCTCATGGGCTAATACACAGAAAATAGCCGGAAAAGAATGGCGCTTCGAGCTTTTTTATTGGGATTACGTTATTGGAATTTTTCTGTTTTCCCTATTGTTTTCATTCACTCTCGGCAGTCATGGCGACCAGGGACGGCCATTTATAGAGGATATCAAACAGGCTGGTTTAAACACGATACTCTCACCCTTGATCGGGGGGGCAATATTTAATCTGGCAAATATTCTTCTGGTTGCAGCCATTGCCATAGCCGGCATGGCTGTTGCTTTTCCTGTTGGAGTAGGCATTGCCATGGTGCTGGGTGTAATTATTAATTTTTTTACCTCTGTTCCCGAAAAAAGAGGCGATCCGGTGTTCCTGTTCATTGGCGTCCTGTTTGTTGTAACAGCCATTGTGCTGGATGCACTTAGCTATAAAAAATGTTCGGCCCATTCACAAAAAGTGTCTACCCGGGGCATTGTTATTGCTATTATTGCCGGTGTTCTGATGTCGGTGTTTTATCGCTTTATAACCGTTTCAATGGTTACTGATTTTACTTATCCCGAACCAGGGAAGCTGACCCCCTATACCGCTCTGTTTTTCTTCAGTGCCGGAATTCTGGTCTCCAACTTTTTTATCAATACCTTCTTAATGGCCCGACCAATTGAAGGACCGGCAGTACATATATCCGACTATTTCCGGGGATCGGCCAAAGTGCATTTAGCCGGTATTCTTGGCGGGTTAATCTGGGGTGTCGGCACTAACCTCAATGTGCTGGCCTCGGGGAATGCAGGCACAGCGATTTCTTACGGGCTCGGACAAGGAGCTACACTCGTGGCTGCCCTGTGGGGGGTCTTTATTTGGAAAGAATTTGCCGGATCAAACAAAACCATCCGGCTGCTATTATCTCTGATGTTTCTATTCTTTATTGCTGGTATTGCATTAGTCATTATTGCCGGGTTATAATTATTCCGTCCATTTGACTATTTTTGTAAAAAAATCAATGGATTATAAAAAGTATATTCATATTGTTGAGGATTTCCCAAGTCCCGGTATTTCTTTTAAAGATATATCTCCATTATTGAGTACTCCGGGCATAATGGCTGCTGCGGCAAAAGATATTGCAGCAAAAATTAAAACCCGTAATCTGAACATGGTGGTCGGTATCGAATCGCGTGGTTTTATTCTGGGCCCCATGATTGCTGCCGAACTGAATGTCGGCTTTGTTATGGCCCGCAAAGTCGGCAAACTGCCCCCGCCCTATATCGAAACCGAAGAATATAAACTGGAATACGGCTATGCTCGGCTATGCCTGCCAACCATCTCAATAAAAAAAGGTATGCGCATCCATATCCACGATGATGTGCTCGCAACCGGCGGCACAGTAAAATCAGTTATTGATTGTTTAATAAAAAATAACTGCATTGTTGATTCGTGTTCGTTTATTATTGACCTTTCCTTTTTAAACGGGGCCGAAAAACTTAAACCTATTCCCTTATTTAGCTTGATTGACTATTGATCGCTTTACTACATTATTCGGTTACTGTAAAAACAATTCCTTCAAATAGTTTAACGGTTTTACCTTCCAGTAAAATAATAAAACTGTCAAATGATATTTCACTTCCCGGCTTAACGGTACCCAGCGCTGCCTTCATCTCATCGGTCAATTGAGCCGATGTGCCTGCAAACTCCTGAAAATCGTCTCCTGCCGAAATAGTGAGTCCGAATCCCTTAATCACAGCCCCTGCCGGTGCTGCCGTAAAGCCGGTAAACTGAACCAGTTCCGATAAAGGAAGATTTCCCCCGCTCCTTCCGTTAATGCTAATGGTTATTTTTGATGATTGAGAATAAACACCCTGTCCGCTGATAAAACAATAGAAAAACATAAAAAACAAGGTTCTCATATAAATTCTATAAAGCAGTAAAGATATTAATAGCGATTTAATTAACCCAACAATAATTAAACAGAGGAAAACAATTGTTTTCCCGGTATGCTCTTTTTTATAAAAATAAAGATGTATTACGAGGCGGGGCCGAAGTTCTTTTACAATCCTATATTTTGTATATTTACCCCTATGAATCAGGTAATTAAAAGTGTAATTGTCTTATTGGTTTTCTTTTATCTGCCACTGTCTGGTCAGATCAGAATTAAGCATTTGATTAATGATGACTGGTATTTTTTTCAAACAAAAGAAATGATTAGCCCAAACATAATCTTTTCAGTTACAACAGCACAACCGGTTAGTTTACCACACACATGGAATGCTGAAGACGCTTTTGATGAAGTACCGGGCTACTTTCGCGGTAATGGCTGGTACAGAAAAAAAATACTGATTCCTCTTTCATTTAAACACCGGAAAATATTTATCTATTTCGAGGGTGCAAACGAAGTTACTGATGTTTATATTAATAACAAACATGCAGGTACACACCGGGGCGGATATACCGGTTTTTGTTTCGATATCACAGGTTATGTTGTTCCCGGTGATACGGCATGGCTTGCCATACGAGTGAATAATGAAAATCACGAAGATATTCCTCCTATATCCGGTGACTGGACTTTTTACGGCGGTATTTACCGTGATGTATTTTTGATTGCAACACATCCATTGCATTTCAATATGCTTGATCATGGATCGGAAGGTGTCTTTTTTTCGACACCCCTTGTTAACGAGAAGTACTCCCACTGGATGGTGAATGGAACAGTGGTTAATGAAAATAATATAAGCCGTACGGTTAAAATCTCAATGGCTCTGCTCGATAAATCGGAAAAAAAAGTGTCGTCTGCAGATACAATTTTCACTGCCGCTACCGGCATTTCCAAATTTTTGCTTCATTCCGTATTAATTGCACCAAAACTGTGGTCCCCGGCAAATCCTTATTTATACACGCTCCTGGCCTCTGTTTCCCTGAATGATACTGTTACGGATATACTGAATATACCGGTTGGCATCCGCTCATTCTCGGTAGATACGGTAAATGGTTTTGTTCTCAATGGTATTCCCGTACAGCTAAATGGTGTGTGCCGCACTCAGGATTATTCCGGCCTGGGCTTTGCCCTTTGTGACGAACAACACCGTGACGACGCGCGTTTGATCAAAGAGCTGGGAGCAGTATTTGTCCGTGCCGGCCATTATCCCATGGATAAATCATTTGTTGATGAACTCGACCGGCTGGGCATTCTGTACTGGGAAGAGATACCTGTTAGTGATGTCATTGACACATCAGTGGCATTCATGGAAACCTGTAAATATAATCTGACCGAGATGATCCGGCAACACTATAATCATCCATCCATTATCCTGTGGGGCTATTACAACGAGATAATGCTGACCAGGTGGCGCGGTATTTCAGCCGAAAATCTGCCTCTGATCGAGCAAAAAACACTGCTTCTGGCACATGAGCTGGAAAAAATTACACGAACCGAAGATTCACTACGGATCACTGCTAATGCTAATCATAACAAACCCGAATGGTATAATAATCTCGGATTAAACGATATTTCGGTAGTTACCGGTTGGAATATATATAATGGGTGGTACTCAAAGCAATTAGATGATTTCGGCAAAGAACAGGACCACGAGCATCAACGGTATCCGCACCGGCTGGTCATCATCAGTGAATACGGAGCTGGCAGCGACAGACGGATTAATACCACTGTGGCTGAGCCCTACGATTTCAGCATTCAGTATCAGCAGTTGTTTCACGAAAACTATTGGCAACAGATCAACCGGAGAAAATATATCATCGGCAGTACCATCTGGAATCTTACCGACTTTGGCAGTGAGCAACGCAACGAATCAATGCCGGCAATCAATAACAAAGGATTACTAACATTCGACAGAGAGAAAAAAGATGTCTATTTCTTTTATAAGGCCGCGTGGAGTCCTTCGCCGGTCCTACACATTGCCACAAATGACTGGAATCACAGGGTGGGATTCGCCATTAATGATTCATTACCGGTTATCAGCAGTCCGCTAAAAATTTACTCAAACTGTGACAGTATTGTACTATGGATAAACGACCGGTTATCTGAACGAAAAATGATAACAAACTTTAATGCTGTATTCGATATATTTCTCAGCAACGGCATTAATACACTAATGGCCATTGGCTGGTATAACGGGCAAACTGTGACCACCCAAAGCGAGATCAGTTGTGAAGTATTAGAACGGGATTTGAAAAAAATGAAAAGGATTGCGATAGGTATCAATGCAGGAAGCAATTGTTCATTCACCGATCATACCGGGTTTACCTGGATGCCCGATATGAGCTATTTCCCCGGTGGATGCGGATATACCGGTGGTCATTTCTTCCGGAGCAAAAATAACAGACCGGGAATACAAAACAACATACTGGGCACGAACGATGATCCGCTGTATCAGACTTGCAGAGACAGCGTCACCGGCTATCGGTTTGATGTTCCCGATGGCGAATACCGCATTGACCTTTTATTTACTGAACCGGAAAAACAATTCAACACCAAACTGCTATATGATATTTCGGCAGAGGAGGAGATCAAAAAAAATATCACCGAAAGAATTTTCTCTATTTCAATTAATAACGAATATATGATCACAGATCTGGATATTGCCCGTGACTACGGTATTCATCATGCTCTTGATTTCAGTTTTACGCTCAGAGTTAAAAACTCACGTGGAATTGATATCCGCTTTATACCTGTTAAAGGCCGGCCGATAGTCAGTGGTATTAAAATTGTGCAGCTCAGATAGCCGGTAGTTATTCCTCTGTTTATCAAAAGTTATAAATAAACGACAGCATCGTTCTGAAATTCTCAACGCCCTTGCAATTGATTACTTTACCCTTTTTACTGCCATCGAGAGTCCCGAAATGAGCGTAGGTATATTCTTCTTCAAGCGCCAGATTAAACTTACTGGATATAAACACGATACGGGGAGCAACCCTGTATACATGATCCATGTTGGTTGCCCGGCCATAAGCAATAATAAAATTTACATCTGAACCCATATTCTCCGAATAGCCGAAAAATACTGCAGGCCTGATTTTTTTTCCGTTACCCGTCAACTCGGCCCAGATGGATCCGGTATTGAGATTAGTGTACGATTTGGCGCCCGTAATTGAATCGGTGTATTGCCGGACTGCAAAGCCGCCAATCATGGTGAGGTCGGTTCCATTTTGAGCATAAATAACCTGTACCTTAAATGTAAATGGTTTAAATTTCAGTTTCAAAAAGCCCATACCGGTATAGCTGTCGAGTGTTGTGCGGGCGCGATATTTATTCTTATTAATCAGCCCTGTAGAATATACTTCGGGCATAATCTGTTTAAAATCAGCTGCCACGCCAAACAAATGTTCTGTTGAGTCGGGTTGAAATTGTATTTGCACATGGCCATTGGGTAATTGTGAATTGCGAAGATATTTAGTACTGGCGCCATCGGCTCCTATGGTTTGAAAATCGCGCTGCGAAAGAGCAGCAGCAATAAACTTCATAGGGCCGGCTTTAACTGTTAAACGAACCTGCGGATTACGCGTAAAGGGCTGAAATGGCGCGCCGGTGTTAAAAGATATAACTTCAGGATATGACTCGGGAACAAAGAGCGGATGCCAAAACTGACCAGCCATGAGCTCCGTTTTCTTCCAATTCAGCTTAACTAAGCCATGACGCAAACGAAAACCATTGGCATCAATAAAACTGGAGTTTTCATTGCCAAAAAAATCGGCCTCAATTAATCCGGATGTCTTGGCGCCAAAAGCATCAGGCCCTGATATAACACCACGTAACCGTGTTTGAATTGAAAGGATATTAAAATTCGGCGCATCATTAATATCTTTCCCATTAGCATCTTTCAGCCGGTTATCAGGATAAAGTAAAAAGTGTCCCTCACGGACACTCACCGTTTGACGTGTGTCGTGAAAAGCGTCTGTTTTTACAAATCCGCCAAATTTAATCCCATACTTTGATTCATCCGGTTTATCCTGTGCCGATAACCAGGATGAGATTAAGATCAATACAATAATTACTGCCTTTTTCATATTGCCTGATTTGTTTGTTGTTTGGGTTGTGTTAACAAAGATACAATGATTAGCGTTATCACAGACAGCGGAATGGAAATAATTCCCGGATTATCAAGTGGTATAGGCGCGCTGGCGGGTAATAAGCCGTATTTTTCATACATCGTGGGAGAAAACAAGATAATACCAATAGAAGAGACGATGCCGACAACAATAGACCAGGCAATTCCTTTCGCTGTCGTTTTTTTCCAAAACAGCAAAAATAAAATAGCTGGTAAATTAGCCGATGCCGCAACAGCAAAGGCCAATCCTACAAGAAATGACACATTCATTCCCTTAAATAAAATACCGAGAATAATGGCAAACAATCCAACGCCAAGCGCTGCGTATTTCCCGGCGGCAACTTTACCTTTTTCGGTCATTTCAACTTTTAAATATTTGTCAATAAAGTCATGCGCAATTGCCCCCGATGAAGCAACAATTAATCCGCTTACAGTTCCCAGTACCGTCGCAAAAGCAATAGCTGAAATAATAGAGAAAATACCTATTCCAAAATATTTTGCTAGTAACGGCCCCGACATATTACTACTCTCCATATCGAGCACTCCATTGATCATGGCCCCTAAACCCATATACAAGGTAAGGATATAAAAAAATCCAATGGCCGCTATGGCTACAATAGTTGATTTGCGAGCAGCGCGCTGACTGGGTACGGTATAATAACGGATAAGGATATGCGGAAGCGCAGATGTGCCAAAAAATAAGGCCAGCATAAGAGATAAAAAATTAAGCTTATTCCATTGTGTTGCTCCTGATTTTTTCGATAATTTATAAAGCAATCCCGGCTTCATAATATCTTCACCCTCGGTTTTTTTCTGAAACCAAACGGTAATTTTTTCATCGCCATCAGCAAATGCTTTTTTGGTAAATCGTATAACCTGACTGCTTCCCATGGTCTTAAGAAATTTAAATGGCCCTACGGGACCGGTCTTTTCCACCTCTTTGCCATCAACAATAATTTTTGACAAATGTCCAACCTGAAAAAACCGGCCGGCCGATTTGGGTTCCCCGTTATAGAGCTTAACACCATCCTTCTGGTCGGTAGTGAATAACACCTCCTCCAGCACCAAAACACTGTCGGCAGCATTAAGCTTAAACCATTGTGCAATACCTTTATGTTCCATTTTGACAAATGTCATATTATCGGCTTTTCGCATAACCCGGTAGGTATAGCTGTTGTCAGAAACTATCAAATTGCTATCTTTATCAAAAGAACCGGTTAAGGTTAGAAAAGAATGATAATTCTCGTGCGGTTTAAGATTAAAACCATTTTTCAAAATAAAAAGGGTCAGTATGGCCGAGAAAACAACAAGCAACCCGCCCTTTATAAATTGCACATATGTTGTTGACGTCATCCCTGCTGTTGCCACGATGGTTATTACAATAGACCCGACAATTACCACACCCAGCCAGTGCGGAAGGCCAAGAAGCGGAACCACCAGATCCCCTGCGCCAACCATTTGCGGAATTAGATAAAATATTGAAACAATAAGCGTGCTCACCGAAGCAGCAAGTTTAATGGCCTTAGAATTAAATTTTGCATCAAGCGCATCGGTAAACGTATATTTACCCAAACGTTTAAGCGGCTCCGCAACAATAAATAATGCTACAACCCATCCGGCTAGATAACCGATGGAGTAAAGAAATCCATCATAGCCCGAAAAAGCAATCATACCGCAGATTCCCAAAAAAGAGGCAGCGGAAAGATAATCACCAGCAAAAGCAATGCCGTTTACTCCCCAATGTATGTTGCCGCCTGCAGCATAATAATTAGCGGCCGATTTGGTTTTACGCGCAAAATAAAATGAGAGCCCCAATACCAATGCAACAAATACCAAAAAAATAATTATCGCAAATACAGATACTTCATAAATCATAATTCAATTCTCCCTTTTATTTTAATTATTCATTTTATCTTCCATTCTGGTACATAATAAGTTATATATAAAACCTATAACTATAGCCAGCAAGATTAATCCAAAACCATATATGATTGCCAGATTCTGCCCTCCAATTAATTTGACACCCATAAGATCTGGATTGGTGAGGCCAATGGCTACAAATCCTGCATAGATCAAAAAGTAAAAGATAAACAAAACGATTCCCAATCGTGATTTCTTTATCGAAGCATGATCTGCCTCGAGGTTAGCGGCCGGTTCATGTAACATATTTTTTTCCTCCTGATTTTAAAATTTTTCAAGCTCAAATGTAACAAGATTGATGAAAAACTGATGACAGACAGGGTTGATATAAAACAATGTTTTGTGTCAATTGAATTTTTAACCCAATTTATTCGTGAACTCAATTTTCTGAAGCATAGCAAACTGATCCCGATACTCGGGACGAACACATCCCGTTATCGCAGTGTATCGGAATAAATGAGTTTGTGATGCGGACCTTTTAATCAATATAATTTTTGATTTTTTTCAATTCAGCATGATTTTTTTCCCACGGATAACACAAATCAGAATAAGGAATTTTTGCACTTCCCAATGTACTAAGCATTGTTTTGGTATATTCCTGAATATCAGTCCGGTGTAAATACAGTCATTAAATCTCTAAGCTATATCATCCCCTGCAAAAAAATCGAGGTAATTTTCTTTGGATACAACCATCAATTTCTCTACCGGATAATTAGAAGTAAAGGTTTCAGGAAATTTTTTCTTTTTTGCTGATGTCCATTTAAACTCATAGGCATAAAGTTTTCCACCCCGCTCTTCAAGATAGTCAATTTCCTGTTGTTGAGTTGTTCTCCAGAAATAGCTGTTCGCAATCCTTTTACCATAATGCAGAACCTTCATTCGTTCAGAAATTAAAAAATTTTCCCACAGCAAACCGGTGTCCTGTCGGATATTTAATGGATTAAAATTAGCAATTAACGCATTACGAATCCCATTATCGTAGAAATAAATTTTCCGGCTTGTGCCAATTTCAGTTCTTATATTCCGGCGAAAAGGAGACAACCGGAAAACAATAAATACTTTCTCCAACAGGTCAATATAATTACTGATGGTATTTTTATCAACCTGTATTAAATTGGCCAGTTCATTATACGACACTTCCTGTCCGATTTGTAAAGCTAAAGCCCGCAACAATTTTTCAAGCACTTCGGGTTTTCGGATGCCTTTATATGCAAGCAAATCTTTATAAAGATAACTGTTCGAAAATTGCTTTAATAAATCGGCCTCTTTGCCCGGATGATTAATAATATCCGGATACATCCCGAAAATTATCCGCTGCTCCAGTTGCTGCAAACTATTAAGGTGTCCAAAATGGTTTTTGAGTTCCATCCAGCTTATCGGGTACATGATATACTCCCATTTTCGGCCTGTGAGGGGTTCATTAATTTCATCGCTCAATCCTAACGATGAAGAACCACTCACAAGTAACTGTACGCTTTTAAACTGGTCGGTAATTATTTTTAATGTTAGCCCAATGTTTTTAATACGCTGCGCCTCATCAATAAATACAATTCGTGCATCACCCAGCAATTGTCTGATTTGTTGAGTATTTGGATAATCAAGTTGCTCACGTACAACCGGATCATCGCAGTCCAGAAAAAGGTAATCACCGGCATTAGATACTACTTTTTTCAATAAAGTGGTTTTACCTGTTTGCCTTGGCCCCAGCAAAATAATGGCTTTCCCGGTACCCAAGTGCTCTTTTATCACTATTTCTAATGTCCGAATAATCATATTTTTAGTGATTATATTCACCAAATATACACATTATTAATG
>CAZRNJ010000020.1:0-19620 GCA_964601385.1 uncultured Bacteroidales bacterium
GGCCAATAGTTATGTTCGATGTGACAGTCAGCAGAACAGATCATCGATCGAACTGGACGAGTACTATAAGAAACTGGAGTCGTTTTGCAATTTAATAACTGGTGTCATTCGATCACTCCTTGCAGGCATTGAAGAGATGTCCCGGTATGCTGAGTTAATTATTATCCCTGCCAAAAATCTTCATCAGAATTATATCACGCTGAAATTGATTATGACTAATTTTAAGCTTTATCTCTCATTTAATACTGGTGAATCGAGTGATACCGATTATATCGAGATACAGTTTGATGCGTTAAAAAAAAGTTGTCTGCAGCTTAAAGATCTGCTCGATCATTTTTTGAACAGATTGGAATGCGTACGAAAAAAAACCGATACTGTCGAGAAGGAAGTATCTGTTTTTTTTAGCGAAATTCTGAACCAGGTGAAGGATTGCTGTGAATTGATGAGAAATAAAAGGAAAGAGGCAGAAAGAGACATGCCTCAGTTAGCTATTATCTTAAAGGATAATGCGATAAACTCAAACAAAATCATCGTGAAGCTTCAATATCATGATATTATCCGTCAAAAAATAGAGCATATTCAATACACACATGCGGATATTCTGAATAAACTTAAGACGTTTAATTCAGAGCTGAGCTGCAATAATACCGATCCGGTAAGCTACCTGTTACAGGTCGGTGATATTGCACGTATACAGGCCTCACAGCTTTATCATGCGAATAAGGAATACCATGCCGCTATTGATACTATCAGCGAAGAACTTTTATCTTTTGGCGAGAATCTCATTGGGATATCTGAGATCAGCCATAAACTGATTGGTTCATTTTCTGATGCTGGTTCATGTGTTTTTGCCAAAGACATAGATGCTGTTGATACCAAAAGGAAAATCAATACCCTGATGAGTGATTCCGCAAAAAAAATTTCAGACGACTATTCGGCCATTGACAGCGAAATTCATTCGATTCGTGAATTAATCCGGATTATCCGGGATCAGAATTCGTCCTTGAAGCAAGCTATAACTGAGAAAACAGAGACCAGCGCTCAGATTGAAGATTCGCGAAAAATGTCGTGTGAACAAATTTCTGAAATACTGAATGATACCCTGTTAATTATTAATAGCATTGACGAATATGTTATGAATATCAGTCAAGCTGGTTCACGTACTAACGAAGGAATGAAAGTTGCATTCTCGAATGAAATATTGCAACGTAGTGTTATTGATTTCGATGTCTCATGGCAAGATATGGTTAACCATATTAGCCAAACGAAGGAGGCACTATCTGAACTCAATAAAGAGAATGCAAATCTTTGCGGAAATATTAATGAAGAGATTTTGATGGTTGTCAGGCAGATAAAGTATTATGAGTATTTTGATAAGAATGTCGAGTTTATCATTCAAAAACTGACTACTATTATTGATTCGCTTTATCTTGACAAAGGATTGGAAGTTCCATCTCTGGCTGAGCAAAAAGACATGGGATATACTATGAAAAGTGAAAGGGTCATCCATCATTGCTCATCGTTTGGTAAAGAAAAAGTTTTGGATCTAAATACGAATACCATTGATAACAGTATGGGCAGTATTGAATTGTTTTAACGAACCGGTTATGGCACGAAAAAAAACATCATCATCAGTAAATAGTAAACAAGTTATACTCCCTTCATTGCTCACGATTGATCAGCAGAAGCAAATACAGGAATTATTGCTTGCCGGAATTGATGATACTGGAGCTACCACATTTTTTTCGACGGGTTGCACACAGATAGATATTGTCGCGATACAATTATTTCTGGCATACTGGAAAACATGTATTGAGCAACAGAAGAAATGTGAAATAAACGTTGAATTTGATTCTTCAGTTTTTGCATTGCTCAATTCAGGAGGAATTTCTGATTTGCCTTTTATACAGGTTTCAAAAAATCAGTTACGTATAACAAACGAAAAAAAATAAATAATTATGGGAAAAAAGATTTTAATAGTAGATGATTCAGAAAGTATTCGTGATGTTGTGAATTACACCCTTGAGAATAATGGGCACGAGGTGCTGGTTGGCATTGATGGTCAGGATGCGATACGACATTTAAATGGTCAGAAGATTGATTTGGTAATCACTGACCTGTATATGCCGAATATGGACGGCATCTCTCTGATCAAGGTCATCCGTAATAACAGCAATTACAAGTACACGCCCATCCTGTTTCTCACCACTGAATCGCAACAGGAAAAAAAGATCGAAGCTAAAACCGCAGGCGCTACGGGTTGGATTGTCAAACCGTTTATTCCGGAGAGCTTGCTGGCTGTAATCAATAAAGTATTACGTTGATGGAAAGGTTTCAGCAGAAGTTCGTTGAAGAAGCCACAGAGCATATCCATACGATGGAAGAGTCGTTGCTTCTGCTTGAACAATCACCTGACGATATAAAGCTGATTGAGCAAACCTTTCGTTCAATGCACACGCTGAAAGGTGGTGGGGCTATGTTTGGTTTCCAGAAAATAAGTTCCCTGATGCATAACCTCGAAAGTATTTTTGACCAGATCCGGTCAAAAAAAACTGTGCTTTCCTCTCAACTGATTGAGCTATCATTGAGATCGGTTGATCAGTTGAAGTCTCTGCTGCAACAGGGTGATCATGAAACAAATAATGAGGAGTATAACCTCCTGCTAGGTGAAATCAATAATTTCTCTCAAACCGGAACCGTCTGTCAGAGTACTACTCCAGCCGCAGTAACTTTTAAGGAAACAGCATACTATCTATGTTTCATCCCTCATGGGGGTATTTTGAAGAATGGAACAAATCCCCTGTTTATTCTTGATGAATTATGTTCTCTCGGTCAGGCAAAAGTGATTGCACGATACAACAATGTGCCTTTTTTAAAAGAGATTATCCCGGAACATTGTTATATGTGGTGGGAAATAATACTTTCGACCAATAAACCTATGGATGCCTTACGAGAGGTGTTTCTTTTTGTAGAAGAACAGTGTACTATCGAGATTGTACCTCTTGGCAACAGTATAAATTTACGTGACCCGCATGTTAAGCAGTTTATTGAAGAGAAAGTTTCTAATACTGAAAAAATCTGTATAAACGAATTGGAATCTGTTTTCTCTGATCAATCTTTGCTTTCTGCGAGTCCCGCAAACGGAAACGGAAATGGGTATGTGAATGAACCACCGGATATAAATCACCGGAATAATGATATAAAAATTGCAAGTATCCGTGTTGAGTCTAAGAAGATTGACCAGTTCATGAATTATGTAAGTGAACTGGTAACCACTCAGCAACGGTTAAACCTTTTTCTTGAAAGAAACAGTGATGGAGAATTAATGCAGATTGCTGAAAATATTCAGAAGCTGACCCGTGAGTTGCGTGATCTGGCATTTACGGTTGCCCTTATACCCATTGATCATGCCCTGATCCGTTTCCAGCGATTGGTGCGCGACTTGTCGCGGGATCTGAATAAAGAAGTGGATTTCGTTACTGAGGGAACAGATACCGAATTAGATAAAAACATTATTGAATCGCTTACAGATCCTATTCTGCATATTCTTCGTAATTGTCTTGATCATGGAATTGAGCATGCCGCTCGTAGGGTTGAAATGGGAAAACCGGCAAAAGGTAAAATTACACTTAGAGCTTATTATACCGGCGCAAATGTCTTTATCCAAATCAATGATGATGGTTGTGGAATTGATCCTGCGCGTCTGCGGCAGAAAGCACTTGAGAAGAACCTAATTACTCCAAATCAATCATTGACCGACAGCGAACTGATTGATCTGATTTTTTTACCCGGTTTTTCTACCTCAGCGAATGTGACCAGCATTTCTGGTCGTGGTGTTGGCATGGATGTTGTCCGGCGTAAAATTGCTGAAATCCGCGGGTCGGTTGAAGTTGAATCGGAAGTGAACAAAGGAACAACAATTACCATCAAACTGCCCATTACTCTCTCGATTGTAGATGGTATACTGGTGTTGATAGGTGATGTCAAATATTTAATCCCTCTGTCTTCAGTTGAGAAAATCTATCCGATCCGGCATCGGGATATTGAAGGATGCTTTCATAATCTCTTTGTTCTTAATGGTGAGCAGATCCCGTTTTTTTACCTTCGTTCGGAGTTTGGCATTAGCAATGACGTTCTTGAATCTGAATATGCTGTAGTGGTGCGTTACAACGAGAAAAAGGTTGCTCTGATTATTGATCAGGTAATTGGTGAATATCAGGCCGTACTGAAACCTTTGGGAATGCATTATAAGGGCCAGGAAATGATTTCCGGGGGTACAATTCTTGGCGATGGTACTGTTGCTTTGGTGCTTGATACGAACAGGGTAATTATTAATTGTATTAAGAATTTAACTCTTGCTTAGCTGTAAGGATATGGCAATAATGACTGAATCTCAGGCATATAATATTCCTCTCCGGAAATTATCTGATGATGAGTTCCGGAAATTGTCAACTTTTATTTTTGAAAACTATGGGATTAAGATGCCTGAAATTAAACGTACAATACTACAGTGCCGACTTCAGAAACGGTTGCGCGAATTAAATCTCTCTTCATTTAAAGAATATGTTGATTTTGTTTTCAGCACTAAAGGTCAATCCGAAGAGGTTGTTCATATGATAGATGTTATCAGTACCAACAAAACTGATTTTTATCGTGAGCCCGATCATTTTACCTTCCTGTCCGAAGTCGCACTTCCCGAAATCATTCGTAGTCCTGATTTTCATCAGCCCCTGAAAATATGGAGTGCAGGATGTTCCAGTGGTGAAGAAGCATATACCATTGCATTCACAATAGAGGAATTTATCGCGCGAAACCGGCGGTTTGATTACCGCATTTATGGTTCCGATATTTCTTCACGTATTATTAAACAGGCCAATGAGGCCGTTTATACAGAAGATCGTATCCGTATGATGTCTCTTGAATTGCGAAAAAAATATCTTCTGCGCAGTGTGAATGCCGAGAAACCTATGGTGAGAATTATCCCTGAGATCAGGCAGAAAACTGTTTTTTCACGCATGAACCTGATGGATAGCAAGTATGATCTTCCCGGATTGATGGATATTGTTTTCTGTCGTAATGTACTGATCTATTTTAACCGTCAGACACAAGAAGAGGTATTGCAAAAAGCTTGTAATAAACTTCGTCCTGATGGCTACCTTTTTCTTGGTCATTCCGAATCAATAACCAATATGATGTTACCTGTTATCCGGGTTAAACCGACAATTTTTAAGCGCAAATAAATTAAAAAAAGGATTATGAATACCCATAAGCTGTCAGACGAGATGTTGCTTGAGCAGATACGGCTCCGGCTCGAAGAAAACCGCAATGCACTTTCTGATCTCGAAACACTAAATAATGAATTAAAAAAAGCCAATAGTAAACTGATTGAATCGGAATCACTAAAAAGCAATTTTATTTCAAATATTGCTAATGAAATTCAGAATCCGTTTGCTTCAATACTCGGACTGGCAAAAAATATGATTGATTCAGATACTGAAATCAGTGAACAAATTAAAGCCATGATCATGCATATTTATATGGAGGCATTTTATCTTGATTTTCAGCTTAAAAATATTTTTATGGCTGCCCGCCTCGAGGCCGGTGAATTGTTACCGGAGATTTGTAATGTTGATTTGCATTCTCTGTTGTTCAAGCTGGCTGACGCCTTTAAATTTGAAGCACGTAAACGGAATATTTCCATAGATATTAAACTAGATGACTCACTTCCCGTTAAAGGATACTTTAAAACCGATCCTGAAAAGTTACGTATTGTTCTTGCTAACCTTCTTCATAATGCGATTAAGTATAGTTTTAGCAATGGGAAGGTTGAAATTATGGCTACAAAGAACAATAATATTTTGAGTATTAGTGTCCGCGATTTTGGCGAAGGTATTTCGGATACCAATAAGAAGATTATTTTCGACCGCTTTGCACGTATTGATTCCGGTATCCATAATCTTAACCGCGGACATGGGCTGGGTTTGTCGGTTAATAAAGCAATTATTGAATTACTGGATGGTAAGCTTTCTTTTGATTCCAGGCCCGGATATGGTTCGGTTTTTTCTGTTTATTTGCCCGAGTCCGAAGGTGATCCTGTAGGGATTTCGTCCAGTGATAATGAGTTCCTTTTTGAGGATTTATCTAACGGGGAGACCTTTTAAATCATGGATCAGCCAGCACATAAAACTCATTTTCTTTTTCCTTCTACTATTTTTGTTTCAAAAGAACCCTATATGGTTTCAACCATTCTCGGCTCCTGTGTTGCTGTATGCCTGCATGACAGAATTCTTAATATTGGCGGAATTAATCATTATATGTTGCCCCTTTGGAATGGGGATGGTTTAGCTACTCCTAAATTTGGTAATATTGCTATTCAACGGTTGGTTGATGAGATGATTAAGCAGGGCGCATTACGCCATAATTTAATTGCCAAGATATTTGGGGGTGGTGATGTATTGGGAGCTAAAGTTAATTTTAATATTGGCGCCCGGAATGTTGAAATGGCTGAAACGATGCTTCAGGAATTGCATATCAGCATTGTCAGTAAAAATGTTTTGGGGAACCGCGGTCGTAAGATTGTTTTTGATACCTGCAGTGGTACGGTTATGCATAATTTTTTTCATTCTGCAGATCAACATCAAATATTATTACAAAATACTATTGCCGGCAGAAAATGAAAAAGAAAATTAAAGTATTGGTTGTAGACGATTCGGCTGTTGTGAGGCAGATTCTATGCGAAATTTTAAATTCTGATCCAGATATCACTGTGATTGCTACTGCCGCTGATCCGTTTTTTGCTGTGAATAAACTGGCAAAAGAAAAGCCAGATGTTATCACGCTTGATGTTGAGATGCCCCGGATGGACGGGCTTACTTTTTTAAGGAAAATTATGTCGCAGCATCCGATCCCATGTGTTATTATATCGTCGTTAACTACCGAAGGTGCTTTAACCACTATACGTGCCCTCGAATATGGCGCTGTTGAGATTATTACCAAACCTATTATGTATACAGGGGTTTTTGGTGAAGAAACAAAAATGAGGATTATTGATGCTGTTAAAGCCGCATCACTCGCTAATATCCGTCGTCGCCGGATTGATGATCGAGTGGTTGTTTCGCCTAAGTATACGGCAGATGCTGTTATCCCGCCAATTGTTTCAAAGAGTATGGCCGAAACAACCGAAAAGGTAATTGCTATCGGCGCTTCAACTGGAGGCACTGAAGCTATCCGTGAACTGCTGATGGCCTTGCCAATGGATACGCCCGGGATTGTTATCGTTCAGCATATGCCTGAAGAATTCACCCGTTCGTTCGCTAACCGGTTGAATGAACTGTGCCGTATAACTGTTAAGGAAGCTCAAAATGGCGATTCGGTACTCCGTGGCCATGCGCTGATTGCTCCCGGGAACCATCATTTACTTTTACATCGCAGTGGGGCAAGATATTATGTTGAGGTAAAAGATGGGGAGTTGGTCAATCGTCATCGTCCCTCGGTTGATGTTCTTTTTCGCTCTACAGCACAGTTTGCCGGCCGTAATTCCATAGGTATTATCCTTACCGGTATGGGCAATGATGGCGCAAAGGGATTGCTCGAGATGAAGCAGCAGGGCGCTTTTACCATTGCGCAGGATGAGAAAAGCTGTATCGTTTTTGGTATGCCGAACGAGGCCATTAAACTGGGCGCTGTTGAACGCATTCTTCCACTCGATAAAATAGCTCCGTTTATTATCCGTCCCGATTTTAAAGCGCAGAGTTAATATACAGGTTTAGTTTTTCCGGTATTTCATTTGTGCCACTGGTATAAATACCGACTGCTATAATACGTAGTTTGAGAAAAAATAGTACATTTATAAATCCGTTTATCATTTGATTTGAATTTTGTCTATTTAATATCAAAGATCAAAATTTATAAATTAAAATTTAAAATTGATGAAGATAAAACTTATAACAATGTTCTTTATCATGAGTTGTTATTCTGTTATAGGACAATGGACAATCTTACGCGATAGATACAACACTCTTTTTAATGTTACTTTTGTTAATGACACAACGGGTCTTGCTGTTGGAATGGACGGATTAGTGCTAAAAACAACCGACCGCGGCCGCACATGGCAAAAGAAACCAGGTGGTATTACCGAATTTCTTTATGCTGCTCAATGGATTAATGCCGATACCTGTTTTGCCGCCGGGAATAATGGCCGCGTAATCCGCAGTTACGATGGAGGAGACACATGGTCAACGCTTACAACTAATGTTACAAATTCTCTGCGCGCAATGTTTTTTATAAATAAGGATACCGGATGGGTCTGCGGACAAAATGGCCGTATTATTGAGACGAATGATGGCGGCAATACATGGAAAAATCTTTCGACAGGGACAACTGCTATGTTTAATTCTATTTTTTTTACTGATAGTGCAGGGTATGCTGTGGGCTCGGGTGGTACGATTATTAAAACGGTTGACTATGGAAACACCTGGACAATGCAAACCAGTCAGACAACCAATAACCTGACTTGTATTTATTTTCATAATAATAATACCGGAATCGCCGTAGGGTATGATGGAACTGTGGTTTCTACTAACGACGGGGGACAGAATTGGACTGCTGTAACCATCGGGCCATATCTGCTATTTAAAATATTTTTTTCCGATTCACTGCATGCATTTGCCGGCGCATCGGAAGGTATGATCCTCCGTTCATCCGATGCAGGTGTTTCATGGTCTGTTACACAAGTCAATACGGCAAATGATATTCAGGCGCTGCATTGCTTTGATTCTGTCTCCGGCATTGGCGTGGGAAATAATGGATTAGTTATTGTATCCGACAGTATTCCTGCCGGATGGGAGATCGTAATGAAAGCGGATTATCTCGAACAGATTCAATTTGTCAATAGAGATACCGGTTTTGTTGCCGGAAGTGATGGAACTATTTTGCGAACAACCGATGGCGGGAATACCTGGAATTATACCCAAACAAAAACTACCGGTTGGTTTAATTGTATCAGTTTTGTTGACAGCGATACAGGATATGCCGGCGGAAATGGCGGCTTTTTGAGAAAAACTACTGATGGCGGGCTGTCCTGGGATACATTAATATCAAATTCGTTCGATCATATCTATGCAATTCACTTTATTGATAGTGTTACCGGCTATTGTTGCGGGTATTTTGGGTTGATTATGAAGACCGTAAACGGAGGTCGTACATGGGTAAAGCAGAACAGCGGAACAGAACGGGCGCTTACGGGTATCCATTTTTTTCATCCCGATACCGGTGTTATCTGCGGATGGTCCGGAACTATCCTCCGCACAACCGATGGCGGGCTGAACTGGAGCGCAGTCACTTCTCCTGTTTCAAATTATTTGATGCATATTAATTTTCCCTCCGATTCGGTGGGCTACATTTTCGGATGGGGCGGGGTGGTGCTTCGCTCTTATAACAAAGGGCTGTCGTGGGTTCGTATGGCAATACCTGTTTCAACAAATATCTGGGAAGGTATGTTCTGGAACAGTTACTCAGGTTATGCTGTTGGCAATAGTGGTTTAATCCTCAACAGTGATGATGGCGCAACTTATTGGGAGCAGGAATCATCACTCACTGCACGCGATCTCAAAAGTATTTATATTACACCTGATCGCCGTGTTTTTGCCTGTGGCGCCAATGGCATTATCCTGCGTGATACTATGCTTTGCGAAGGATCCCTCCGCATAACGGATTCCGGCATCACTAATCCCTCCTGCAATGGCCGAAGCGATGGCGCTATAACCAATACCATTACCGGAAACCCCACTGGTTATGTATGGACAAACGGAGCTACTACTCTAAATAATTCAGGACTTGAGGCAAACACATGGTCGGTTACTGTGCAGGATGCCGAAAACTGTAAATGGAAAAGTATTTTTGTGCTTACCCAACCATCTGTACTTACAATTACAAATAATATTGTTTCGCATGTTCGCTGCAATGGCAATAGCGACGGGAGCATTCAACTGACATCCGGCGGCGGTGTTTCACCCTATAGCTTCACGTGGAATGATGGAAACACAATGGAAGACAGGACTAATTTTGCTGCAGGCACTTATATTGTAACGCTGAGCGATGCGCATGATTGTGACTTTATACGTTCAATCAATGTTACACAGCCCTCTGTACTTACTATCTCGTCATTGCTGTATACGCATGTATCGTCACCCGGTGGAACAGATGGCCAAATTGATATTTCAATTAGCGGCGGTACGCCGGCTTATGTATATTTTTGGTCGAACAGCGCTGTAACACAGGATATATCCGGACTTTCAACCGGTACCTATTCAGTAACGGTCACAGACCAGCATTTATGTACTGATACCGGAACAATTTTTATAGATGAACTTGTAGGATTGAAAAATAATTTTTCATTTTCTCCGTGTTTTACAGTTAAGTACCTGTCCTCTGAACAACTGCTTGAAATACAGACCAACGACGTACCCGCTATGTTCCGGATAGCAGATATTTCTGGTCGGATAGTGTTTGAAGGATTGATTACCGGATCTGTTGCTGTTATCCCTGTTTATTCATTTATGCCGGGAATTTATTTTATTTTTACCGAATGTCATCAGGAGCAGGTACTAAGAAAGGTTGCTATTGGCAAAGGATTTTAAAAAGTTGCCGGTTTATAAATCAGGAATATTGGCTATTTTTGTATTCTGAGCGATGAAAACATGAATCAGTTGTTAAATATTTTTAGTGTTCTGTTGCTGTTAATGTTGTGTTCGTGCGAGCCGGCATCCGATTATTGGGGCAATTCGCTGAATACCCGAAGCAGTAAAATTCCGGCACATACGTACGACCAGTGTCCTCAATTCAGCAGTTTTGCCAATGTTGACAGCATGGCTTATATCTCCGATTTATCCTGTGTCTGCGCTCCCGACAGTATGTGCTCTTTCAATACCTCAACCTTTATCATTGACAGTAATTCGCAACTCTCAAATACGTATCGCTATTGTAAAAATATAGTGTTACCCGCTGTCAATTTTTCAACACGAACGTTGCTCGGCTATCAGATCGCCGATGGACCGTGGATCAATACTGCCGTCTATAAAGTATGGTTTAATCCGGCCGATAGTACTTACAGGTTTACTGTTAAAATGCAGTACGATTCGGGCTGCGCATACATTGAATTGTTCGGGGTCCGCACATTATGGGCTGCTGTACCTAAGCTAAAATCAGGCGATTCGGTGGTCTTTGAACAAAAGTATTTCGGAAAATATTGCGACGAATGATTTATTCTCCCGTTTTTGCCATTGGTTATCCTGATTTATGAATGCAATTATTATTACAATAGGAGATGAGATTCTTATTGGCCAGATAATGGATACCAATTCGGTATTTATTGCTTCGGTTCTTACAGAAAATGGCATTACGGTGATAGAGAAAAATACTGTTTCCGATAATCCCGCGGAAATTGAAGAGCAGATACCGAGGGCTATGCTCAGGGCCGGTTTGGTAATTATTACCGGAGGTCTTGGCCCTACATCTGATGACAGGACAAAAAGCACTCTCTGTAAGATATTCAATACCATGTTGGTTGAAAATTCTGATGTTCTTGAGGATGTGAAAGGATTTGTTGCACGTCGCAGCGGTGTGCTTAATGATTTAAACAGGAAACAAGCCGCAGTTCCTGCCTGCGCCACGGTGCTGCGTAATCCTATAGGTACAGCGCCTGGTTTGTGGATGGAGAAGGATGGCAGTATATTGATTGCATTACCCGGCGTACCCTTCGAAATGGAACATCTGATGGTGAATGAGGTATTGCCACGTTTAAAAAGCCAATTTAAACTGCCCGAGATAACTAAGGTTACAGTGCTGACTACCGGTATATCAGAAGCTCGCCTGGCCGAGTTGCTCTCGGGATTTGAACAGCAGCTTCCGCAGGGTTTATCATTGGCCTATCTTCCATCTCCCGGAATTATACGGCTCCGGCTGTTGTATATCGGTTTGGAAAAAGATCAGCAGCAGGACATGGTTAACGCCCAGGTTGAAAAATTGAAAGGACTGATTCCTGAATATATTTTCGGTTTTAATGATGATACTTTGCAACAGGTGGTTGGTCGTCTTTTAGTTCGTCGGAATGAAACCGTTTCCGCGGCCGAGAGCTGTACAGGCGGAGCCATATCCTCCCTGCTGACATCAGTGGCTGGAAGTTCGCGTTACTATACGGGTAGCATTATCGCTTATGATAATACCGTTAAGATTGAGCAGTTGAAGGTTGATCGGGCGTTGATTCAACAGTATGGCGCTGTCAGCAAGCCCGTTGCAGAGCAGATGGCTGCCGGTTGTTGTAAAGTTCTGGGAACTGGCTGGGCGGTTGCAACAACCGGTATAGCGGGTCCGGATGGTGGTTCTCCTGAAAAACCCGTAGGTACTGTATGGATTGCTGTTGCTCATAAATCGGGTTTGATTCAGTCAGCACGATTTTCTTTTGGCGAACACAGAGGTAGGAATATTCAGCGCGCTTCGGTGGCTGCTTTAAATATGCTGCGTACTCTTATTTTGCAAAAGGAAACTGATGAATTTTATAATTAATTGAATATTAGATAATTAATTTCTGATGGCTTTTATTTAAAAAAAACTCCGAATAGTTTGATTTTTTGAAATAAAATGCCGTATTTTGCACCTGCAAATTTAAGAATCAAAAGTATTATGGCTCGCATTTGTCAGATCACGGGGAAAAAAGTAATGTATGGTAATAGTGTGTCACACTCAAACCGTAAGACACGCCGTACGTTTCAGGTCAATATCTTTAAAAAGAAATTTTTTCTGGCTGAAGAAAAACGGTGGATTGACTTGTCGGTATCCGCGGCAGGAATTCGCATGATTAATAAACTGGGATTGAAAAATGCACTTGAAGGTGCAAAATCAAAGGGTTTTATCGTAAAATACTAATCACGTAAATCATGGCTAAAAAAGGTAACCGCGTACAGGTGACTCTTGAATGTACGGAGCAGAAAAACACTAATGTTCCCGGCATTTCACGTTATATCACCACAAAAAATAAGAAGAATACAACAGAAAGAATTGAACTGAAGAAGTACAATCCTTATTTGAAGAAAGTAACCGTTCATAAAGAAATTAAATAATCTGAATTATGGCAAAGAAAGTAGTTGCTACATTGCGCAGCGGAAACACAAAAAGTTTTGCTAAGGTTATCCGGATGGATAAATCTCCCAAATCCGGTGCATACCAGTTTAAGGAAGAAATTGTGAATATTGAGCACATAAAAGATTTCTTCAGCAAGAAATAATTTTTTATTGATTTGTAATGTAAAGCTTTCTTCTGCGGAGAAAGCTTTTTTTTTCTGATCTTCTAAACATCATGGAAACACATAGCAGCGGGACACTGCATACTGGTTTGCTAAAAACAAAGGAAAGTTTTCTCAGGCGTATATCGAGAGTTATTACCGGAAAGTCGCGGATAGATGACGATGTACTTGATCAATTGGAGGAGGTATTGTTGGCTTCGGATGTTGGAGCAGCAACTACTGTGCGGATTATTGAACAGATTCAGCGGCGTGTGGCCAGAGAGAGGATTCTTAATACTTCCGAATTAAATGAAATTCTGAAGATGGAGATTCAGGAACTGCTTGGTAAATCTTTTAAAGTATCAAAAACGTTCTTTTCAGACCCACTGCCATCAAAACCATACGTCATTATGGTATTGGGTGTTAATGGCGTTGGGAAAACCACCACCATTGCTAAACTTGCCAACAAATTTCAGAATGCCGGAAAAACAGTTATTCTGGGTGCTGCCGATACTTTCAGGGCAGCAGCAATTGATCAGTTGGCTGCCTGGGCAACGCCGATGAATATTAAGATGGTGCGTCAGCAGATGGGCGCCGATCCTGCTTCTGTCGCTTATGATGCCGTTAGTTCAGCTATTGCTGCTGAAGCCGATGTTGTGATTGTAGATACTGCCGGCCGGCTTCATACTAAAACCGGTTTGATGGATGAGTTGTCAAAAATCCGTCGTGCTGTTCAGAAAGTTATTCCGGATGCGCCAAACGAAGTGTTGCTTGTTCTTGATGCCTCTACAGGCCAGAATGCTTTTGAGCAGGCACGTCTGTTTATGCAGGCCACAAGCGTTAATGCTATTGCACTGACCAAGCTCGACGGCACAGCTAAAGGCGGTGTGGTGATTGGTATTTCGGACCAGTTTAAAATCCCTGTCAGATATATCGGAACAGGAGAGGGAATTGATGATCTGCAATTATTTGACAGCGCTGAATTTGTTAATCAGCTTTTCAATTAATTTTTTTCATGGCAGTGTTCAAATCTGTACGTTCTATCAATGTCGTTACGCTGGGTTGTTCGAAAAATCTTGTTGACTCCGAATTTCTTTTAGGACAGTTAAGCAACGCTGGTTATAATGTTTTTTATGATAGTGAATCGCCGTGTGATTTGGTACTGATTAATACCTGCGGCTTTATCAACGATGCCAAGAAAGAATCTTTAGAAACCATTTTCCGGTGGGTGAATGCACGCCGGAATGGCCTTGTTCGTTATATTGTGGTTGTGGGATGCCTGGCTCAGCGATATAAGGAAGAGATTCTGGCCGATATTCCCGAAATAGATCTTGTTCTTGGTGTAGATAGTGCCGATGAATTATTACAGATTTTGACGCCTCATCATTCAGCCGATCCCGACCGGTTGCTGATTACACCCCCGCATTATGCTTATCTGAAAATTGCCGAGGGATGCGACCGTACCTGCAGCTTTTGTGCTATTCCGCATATCCGGGGCAGCCACCGTTCATTGCCGCCGGATCAACTTATTAAGCACGCAAACGACCTGGCTCAGCGGGGAGTAAAAGAGCTGATTATTATCTCACAGGATACAACCTACTATGGCTTGGATACCCACAAACGCCAGATGCTCGCCGAACTGTTGCGCGGACTGGTGAAAATAAAGGAAATTGAATGGATCCGGCTGCAGTATGCTTATCCGGCATCTTTCCCTGTTGAAGTACTCGACCTGATAAGGGGTGAAGAAAAAATATGCCGGTATTTGGATATCCCCTTTCAACATATCACCGACAGGATGCTCAAAGCTATGCGCCGTAATATCAGCCGTAAACAAACCGAAGAATTGATTGACCGGATTAAAACAACCGTTCCGGGCATCTGTTTGCGGACATCGCTTTTATGCGGGTTTCCGGGAGAGACCGATGATGATTTTAATGAATTGCTGTCATTTGTAAAATCCGGCGTGATTGACCGTCTTGGTGTATTCACCTATTCGCACGAGGAAGGAACAATTAGTTTTAAAGATTTTAAGGATAATGTACCCGCTAAAATTAAGACGCTTCGCGCACAAAAACTGATGGAAGCACAGCAGATTAATTCATTTAAAAAAAATAAGGCGCTGATCGGGAAAAAAATCCGCATTCTCACCGATGCCTCATACACCGGCGGATGTATCGGACGTACTGAATTTGATGCACCGGAAGCGGATAATGATGTCGAATATCGTACGAATAAAAAAATCAAGCCCGGTACATTCCATACTGTTAAAATTACAGATGCTGCTGCTTACCGGCTGATTGCCGGTTAACCAATATTACTGAAATATTTCATAAACTGGATTCTGTCAAAAATGCCCTGATTGATACTGCCGGTTGTACATAATCTTGCTCTGAACTGATCTATCTGGTTAAACCCTTTTTGATCCATCCATTGTTCCAGTTCCTTTAAAAGTGTTTGGATATAACCGGGTCCTTCTTTATAGATAGCTGAAACAAGCTGCACAGTTTGTGCTCCGGCAAGTAATTGTTTTATTATGGTTTCTGTATTGTGAATGCCTGTTGCGGCTGACAGTCCCGTGCCTACCTTTCCGGACATGATAGCGATCCATCGTAGCGAATAGCTATATTCATCAGGACGGCTATAGGTGTTCGCGGATTTTTCTGTCATTGTTTCAATATCAAAATCCGGATTATAATAACGGTTAAACAGTACAAGCCCGTCAGCACCAGCTTCTGATAAGCTATTGATAACTAAAGCAGGATTTGTAAAATACGGGCTTAATTTCACAATCACTGGGATACGGGCTATAGTTTTTACGCGTTCAAAAATGATGTTGTGGATTTTTTCTCTTGCACCTATCGTCTGGGTTACATCTGTAGGCGTAATGGCGATGTTCAGTTCAATAGCATCAGCGCCGGCTGTTTGTATTTTATTGACAAACGAAGTCCATTCACTGGCTGTAACACAGTTGACCGAAGCAATAACCGGAATGGAAACACGTTTTTTCGATTCGCGGATCAGTTCCAAGTATTGGGCAATCGTGTCTTCTTTGACAGACATGTCAATATAATCAAAGGCATCAGATTTTTGGGTGTAGATAAGGTTATGCTGATAAGCCGCACGTATGGTTTCTTCCGTTTCGGCCATAATCTGCTCTTCGAATAGCGATTTAAGAACAACGGCTGCGGCTCCCTGTTTCTCGAGCTCTGCAATATTATCGGGGTGATTGGTTAATCCTGAACTGCCAATGATCAATGGATTCTGGAGGGTTAATCCGGCAAAGCGGGTGGTTAGATCTGTCATACTGTTTATTTTATTGGTTTTGTAAATATTGGTGCATACCTGCTGCTGCCTTGCGGCCATCGCCCATTGCCAGGATAACGGTTGCTCCGCCACGAACAATGTCGCCGCCGGCAAAAAATTCAGGTCTGCTGGTTTGCATGGTTTCCGGATTTACAACGATGGTTTTCCATTTGGTGGTTTCAAGATCGGGGATGGCTGCCGGTATGATGGGGTTTGGTGATACACCTACTGCAACAATAACGGTGTCGGCATCAATGTCGTACTCCGAACCTTCGACAGCCACAGGACGCCGCCGTCCCGAACTGTCGGGCTCGCCCAGTTCCATCCGCTGTACCCGTATGGTTTTCACTCGGCCACGATCATCGCCGAGATAAGCCACAGGATTATTCAAACACATAAATTCGATTCCCTCTTCCTGTGCATGTTTTATTTCTTCGATGCGCGCCGGCATCTCTTCCATCGAACGCCGATAGATAATCATTGCACGATCGGCGCCAAGCCGCTTTGCTGTGCGTACCGAGTCCATAGCTGTATTGCCGCCACCAATCACAGCGACGTGCTTGCCGCTGATCACCGGTGTATCGTAATCACTGTGCGAGGCATGCATCAGGTTAATACGGGTGAGATACTCATTCGATGAGAAAATACCGGCCAGATTTTCACCGGGTATATTCATGAAGTTTGGCAGTCCTGCGCCACTGCCAATGAAGAATGCTTTATACCCTTGTTGTTTCATCTGTTCAATCGTTGCGGTAACTCCCACGATAAAGTTAGTAAATATTTTAACACCGGTTTTTTTCAGGTTCTCTATTTCAATATCTACTATCGTGTTGGGTAAACGAAACTCCGGTATCCCGTATTTAAGTACACCGCCCGGCTCATGCAGCGCTTCAAAAATGGTAACATCATAGCCCAGCCGTGCCATATCGCCGGCTACCGTAAGACCGGCCGGACCCGAACCAATGACAGCCACTTTGATCCCATTACTCTTTGCCGGCTCAGGAATATACATTTTACCGCTCTCACGCTCGCTGTCTGCTGCAAACCGCTCGAGGTGACCAATGGCAACCGGCTCCTTCTTGAGTTTTAAGGCGTAAAAACATTTTTGCTCGCATTGAACTTCCTGCGGACAAACCCGGCCGCACACAGCAGGCAATGCATTGGTTTCTTTCAGCGTCCGTGCTGCACCGGCAAAATCCTTTTTTTCAATGTATTTTATAAATTTCGGGATATTGATATTTACCGGACAGCCGCTGATACAGGTCGGATCAACACAGTCGAGGCACCGACTGGCTTCATGTATGGCCTGGTCTGCCGTTAATCCGTTGTTTACTTCACTGTGGTTGGTGTTGCGCACGTAAGGGTCCTGTTCGGGCATTTTGATGCGTTCCCGCGAGGTGCGGTCTTTGGCTTTTAATGAATTTCTCAACTCCTCACGCCAGGGTTGTGAACGTTCCTGCTTTAAATATTGATTTGTTTCTTCCATGGTTACGCTTTAATTTTTGCCAGATACTGTTGATATGCCTTGTACTCTTCATCTTTGTATGCGCCCAGCCGCATGATCATCTCATCAAAATCAACCAGGGAGGCATCAAATTCCGGTCCGTCAACACATACAAATTTTGTTTTGCCACCTACGGTGACCCGGCAGGCGCCGCACATACCGGTACCGTCAACCATGATGGTATTTAAACTGGCCATGCAGGGGATATTGTATTTGGCCGAGGTGAGGGCTGCATATTTCATCATCACGGCAGGTCCGATGGCTATGGATTGATTAATTTTTTCGCGTTGGATTACCTCCTCCATTCCATGGGTAACAAGCCCCTGTCTGCCATAGCTGCCATCGTCGGTGAACACGATTACTTCGTCTGATGCCATGCGCATCTCTTTCTCGAGAATCACCATGCTTTTGGTCCGTGCAGCCAGCACGCTGATGACCCTGTTTCCTGCTTCACGAAATCCTCTGGCTATAGGCAGCAATGGTGCAATGCCCACACCGCCGCCTGCGCATAAGATTGTCCCTGTTTTTTCAATATGGGTTGCTTTGCCTAATGGACCAACAACATCAAGCAGCATATCACCGGCATTCATATTGAAAAGCTTATGAGAGGTTACACCCACGCGCTGAACGACCAGCGTGATGGTTCCTTTGACCGGATCCGAATCAGCAATCGTCAGCGGTATCCGTTCTCCTTTCTCATCTATGCGTAAAATAATGAAATGACCCGGCTTGCGGCTTACCGCAATATCCCCATGCTCGATAACAAGCTTTACTACGAGGTCATGTAAGATTTCTTTCTCAACTATCCTGTACATTGTAATTGTTTTTTAATAATCTACCCTCTTATATACATTGCCTGATAGTTAAGGATTATTTGCACCGGTCCGTTTTTGTGAACCTTTATTGTGTAATCATAGCCCGGAGTACGGGTGATGGAGCTATGACTATTTCTGACGCTTAATGGCGTCTGTAATCACTAATGAAAGAACATCGCCGGGCTTGAGACCTGCTGCCTTGATTTGTTGCGGAATAATGCTTTTCAGCGTCATTCCGGGAACCGAATTGATCTCCAGGAAATAGGGCTTGTCATTGCTGATGATATAGTCAATCCGCACAATACCTCGGCAATTGCACAGATCGTAAATAGCTGATGTCAGTTTATTGCACTCTTTTGTTAAACCGGCAGGGATACGGGCAGGCGTAATTTCGTCGCTCAATCCCTTGTACTTGGCTTCAAGATCGAAATAGCCCGATTTACTTTTCGGTATAATTTCGGTGATTGGCAGAATAATTTGTTTTTGCGGGGTTTTTATAATGCCACAGGTGATCTCTCTGCCTTTGATATATTCCTCGATAAGAACCTCGTCCCCTTCATCAAAAGCAATGGAAATGGCTTTAAGCAACTGGTCTTTGCGGTCAACGCGGCTCACACCAAAGCTGCTGCCCGATTCATTGGGTTTGACAAAACATGGAAGCCCGGTTTCGGCAATAAGTTTAGAAGTTTCAATCTTCTCACCCCGTTTAATCCGTATGGTTT
>CAZRNJ010000021.1:0-19088 GCA_964601385.1 uncultured Bacteroidales bacterium
GGCAGTACCCTTCAATAATCAGACATTGTACGGCGATCTGTCGGCCATCCTTATTGAGCAATTACCCTTATGGGCTGACCTTATCAGAACTCCAAGACAGAAGATAGCCCTGATGAACGACTGGGAAAAAAAACTCGACGAAATTACCCGTACCACGATTACTGAAAATGTCACCAATATTGCCGGTGTACCATCATGGAATCTTGTGCTTATAAAGCATATCCTCGCATATACCGGCAAAAGAAACCTGCTGGAAATATGGCCTAACCTTGAATTATTCACCCATGGCGGAGTTAGTTTCGGGCCTTACCGGGAACAATTCGAAAAACTTATTCCGTCGAAAAAGATGCATTATATGGAAACCTATAACGCATCTGAAGGATTCTTCGCCATACAGGACGATCCGCTTACCAACGATATGCTATTATTGCTCGATTCAGGTATTTTTTATGAGTTTATTCCGATAACTAATGAGCGGGAAACAGGTCCCTGTATCAGCATCGGTGAAGTAAAAACCAATGTTAATTATGCTATGGTCATATCAACCAACGCCGGTTTATGGCGGTACAAGATAGGTGACACGGTTATGTTTACATCACTCTATCCTCACAAAATCAGGATCACAGGCCGGACAAAACACTACATCAACGTATTTGGAGAAGAACTGATTATTGACAATGTCGAAAATGCACTCAGCAAAGCATGCAAACTCAGCAATTCGGTTGTGTCGGAGTACACGGTTGCTCCGGTATACATTGAAACAAACAAAAAAGGATGCCACGAATGGATTATTGAATTCCAGAACCCGCCTGAAAATATTGAATATTTCACCAATGTACTCGATCACGCCCTGATGTCCCTGAACTCCGACTATGAAGCCAAGCGGTTTAAAAACATCACGCTCGGACCACCGCTGTTAACAATAGTAAAATCAGGCACTTTTTACAACTGGCTGAAAGATAAAGGCAAACTTGGCGGACAAAACAAAATACCGCGTCTATCCAATGACAGACGTTATGCCGATGAACTTCTGAAAAAATAATTTTTCCGATCTACACAAAATACTCGAAAAACAGATTAAAAGACAATAGTATCAACACTCTGAATATACCGGATCAGAGCTTCAGAAGTTGTAACGCCTGTACTTTTCAAAACAGAGGAATGAATGATTTTATTATAGAGATATTTTCCTGAGCATACTTTATATAAATATTTCTGATTTTTAGGGACAGGAAATTGAATTTGCTCTTGTGAGCCGGGGACATTCCCGGCATACAGGACAGATTCATAATCCTTTTTACCAGCAATCCTTTGCAGTAATGAATTTACAGAGTCGGCCGGCAATTCTGTACAAACAATTTCATTAACAAACGGGTCAAGAGAATATACGGTCTCAAGAGATATATTTCCGGCCAACAAACTATCTAAACGAACACCACCGGAGGGATGCAGGGCTATATCCGCTTTCCCGGCAAAAAGGATCGCCTGTGTTAGCAACTGTCCGATTTCTTTATTCCCGTAAAGAGTTTTTTTATTAAACCCGATAATCGTTTTAAGGAAATTATTTTTTTTAAAATTGTTATACCATACTATCATTAATGAGTCCGGCTCCTTGTAATCGGTCAATGATATTATTTCCGAACTTACAGATAATTTATTATGTCTATCAAAAAAAAGCGTAAGCATACCGAGATAATCAAGATTTGAACCTGCCTGAACAATTACGGATTGGTTAATCTTTAAAAAAGTATCAATTAATAAATGAGAGTGACCTCCAATGATGATATCAATAAAATTAGTTTGTTGCGCCAGCCGGATATCATTCTGCAATCCAAGATGCGAAAGGACAATACAGGCATCAAACCTTTCAGAAATAGATTTATATGAGGTAACAGCGTTTATACCATCTGAGAAAGAAATATTAACGAGCGAATCATGATTGGTTTGAGGATAACCGGTGTAATCGGTCTGCAATACTCCAATCAGCAGAATCTTTTTGCCAGAAATAGTTACAGAATCATAAGGTTTAATCATCCTTACTACATCACTTTGTCCATAAATATTGCAACACAGAAAACGAAAATCTGCCTGCTTAATCCTTTGTGCTAAAGTATTCAATCCATAATCAAACTCATGATTCCCCAGTGCCGAATAATGGAAACCAATTTTATTCATTCCATCAATAATAGGAAAACCCTTCTCAGGATATTGATCAACATAAGGATTTCCGGAGAATAAGTCACCTGCCGATACAACCAGATTATTTTTTGTTTTACGTTTTTTTAGTTCAGTACTGAGAGCCGGGATCTGGTCAATCGCACCATGTATATCATTAACATGAAAAATATTAATCTCAACCGGTTGATATTTACAGGATGTTAAAAAAAAAGTGCAAAATAGAATTAATGTTATGAAGGTATTCCCTCCCAAGGTGTAAACTAATCGGATGTTCATAATTTTTATAGCAAACAACAGGGCACAAAATAAAAGAATAATCATCTGCTTATCAAACAATTATTCTGCCAAAAACAGTACTTAATAATTTAATAAATTATACATGATGTAATGATAACCATAAAAATGAAACTTTGCCAGAAGCAGAGACGTAAAATTAGTGTTTTTAGTGCATTTATGAAGAAATTATTAAACGGAATTATATTAATTATTTTCGTTACCAACCTAACCACAGGGCAAACAATTCTGGCACCCGGTGATATTGCAATTATAGGATTCAATACCTCCACCAGCGGTTCGACAGCCCCCTGCAATTCGAACCAGGACAATTTTGCCTTTGTGTTGCTTGTGGATATTGCAGCAGGTACAACCATTTATTTTTCGGATGATGGAGTATATGCTACCGGTTGTCTGAGGCATAATGAAGGCATAATAAAATACACAGCCCCTGCCGGCGGAGTTACCAAAGGAACCATTATTGCTATTGACACTAAAAATGATGCCGCCTGTCTGCCAAATATAATAAGAGGTTCAGGCACCGTGATTCATGAATCGGGTGGTACCTCAATGGACTTGAATGTAAGCGGTGAACAATTAATTGTTTTTCAGGATGATGGTGTAAATATCACCTGTCCGGACACCTACCTTTTTGCTTTAACGAATAATGATGTATGGCAAGCCGATGCCACTGATTCGCATACCAGCGCACTGCCACCGGGTCTTACCGACGGAGTGAATGCGATTGCAATACCAACAAATCCCGGCTTCCAGAACAACGCCTATTTCGATTGTACTCTGGCCCCGTCAGGCAGCAAAGAAGATATCCTTGCTGCCCTGGTTGATCCGGTCAACTGGATGGGATCAACAAGCACTACTTATCCTTTGCCCGACTGTATTTTTTCTATCGGCGGATTACAGGTTTTTGCAATCACGTATGACCAAATGCGGCTTTTATGGTCCGATCCGGGTTCAACAACCGAAGAAATGATTGTAGTTGCTAAAGCAGGTTCAGCAATTACCATTGATCCAACAGGAAATGACGGCTCAACATGGACAGCCAATACAACATTTGGCTCAGGAACAAATATCGGAGATAACACCTTCCTGTTATACAAGGCAGTAAGTATAGCTCCTGATACAACATTTATTGTTACAGGATTAACTGAAGGTACTACCTATTATTATAAGATATTCTCACATATTCCATTAAGCACATCATGGATTGAAGGAGACGCCACGAGTGGCCACATTGCAAAAGTACAAAACATTACAGATCCCTTATTGACATTAACAGGAACCAAAACAGTTACAGCCGGATGGGATAATTACACCGGTACACCACAGTCGGCATGGTGGGACGGAGGAACCATGATCATAGGCAAAGCAGGAAGCGCAGTAGGTGTTACGCGAGCCGACCTTAATGCACAATCCAATTCAGTATCGGATTATACCGCAGGACAAAACCTTAATGCGCTGGGCGGCAATTTCACCGGATGCTTTGTAGCAGGCCTTGACCTGACCGGTACGCCGGGCGCAACAGAAAATCTTGCTTTAACAGGAATTAATGTTTGTCTGACCTACTATTTCAAAATATTCCATAACGACGGAGATGTGAGTAACCACGACCGCTGGTCGGATGGTGTTGATCTGGGCAGCGTTACTACCTTATGCCCTGAGATGAAGGTAACCGGTAACAGCATTGAAATCGTTGATGGCGATGCTACTCCCGATTTTACCGACTATACTAACTTTGGTGCAATCTTAGAAAACAGCACCCTGATTTACATCTATAAGGTGGTGAACTCCGGTACCGGTGAACTTACTCTGTCGGGCGTGCCTAAAGTATCAATTACAGGTACTGTATTTACAGTAACAACACAACCATCCTCTCCTGTAACGGCAGGTGGTGAATCCACTTTTCAGATTACCTTCTTGGCACCGAATAATTGTCCTGGTACTCCATATACCGAAACAGTAAGTATAACCAATGATGACAGCAATGAAAACCCCTATAATTTCACTATTACAGGGTCATGCAATAATAATTGTACATCACTGAACCCGGTGAGTGGGACTGAAGGATCAACAGTCATAATAACAGGCAGCAGTTTCAGCGGTTCAACAACGGTTACCTTCAATGGTGTGGCAGCTACAGTAATCAGTTGGACGGCAACTACATTGGAAGTGAATGTGCCTCCGGGGGCAACCACCGGAACGGTAAGTACTGCCAGCCCGGCGCTAAACAGTTGCAGTGTTTTTACTATAATTTCTGCTGCGGGAACTTGTATACATTAGAATGAGGAGATTACTCTGCATATTGGCTTTTTTGTGTTTTGGGACATCCATAAGGGCATTATCCCCAGGAGATATTGCTTTTGTGGAATATAATGCTAATCCTGATAGATTTGAGTTTGTTGCAATGGTTGACATACCTGCCGGAACAATTATCTGGTTTACTGACAATGGTTGGTTAGCAGTAAGCGGATTTCGAATGAACGAAGGATGGTTAAAATGGACTGCTCCTGCCGGGGGAGTTGCATGTGGCACTATTGTTGATATCTATAATTCATCGGGATGGGGAACTTCATCAGGCACAATTACTACAGCAACACCAACTGGTTGTACTGCTGGTAGTGGTTTTGATCTTTCAACGAGTGGAGACCAGATTGTTGCTTTTCAAGGGGATTGTTCATTAGGTATAACAAATATAGCTGCCATAAATAACGAAGGTGCTGGTGTTTGGCAAGCAGATGCAACTTCTTCAAACACCTCAGCATTACCAAGTGGATTAACAAACGGAACTAATGCTTTTGCACGAAATGAGACAGATTTTACATATTATAATGTAGCTAGTATAAACGATACAAGAGCAAATATTCTAGCATCAATAAACAATAATACAAATTGGACCTCTAGTGGTTCAACTGTTGATTATACTGGTACTATTACAAACACTTCCTGTGCCTCCTGCACCACCCCCACCACCCAGGCCAGCGGGCTTTCGTTCAGCAGTATCCAGACCAATCAGATGACTGTTAGTTGGAGCGGAAATGGTAATGGCGATGGCGTAATTGTTGTTGCCGAAGCCGGTGCGGCTGTGGATAACCCTGTTAACGGGACCGACTATATTGCCAACGCTGCATTTGGTTCAGGCGGTTCACCTGGTGCTGGCAGTTATGTTGTTTATGAAGGGACCGGCAGCAGCGTTACTGTTACCAATCTTTCGGCATGCACCCAGTATGCCTTTAAAGTTTTTGCATTTGACTGCAGCGGGGCAAGTATTCTGTATCAAACAGCCAATGGAACAAATAACCCACTTACCCAATACACCATTAATCGTCCTAATCAGGCCCAGAATATAGTGTTCCAGAATGTAACAGGTACAACAATGGACATCAAATGGAGCGCGCCTGTAGGAGGATGCGACGGATATATTGTCAAATATGGGACCAATAATACTTTCACGGATATTTCGGATGCCGCATCTTTACCTTCCGGTGGTACAGCACCCTGGACCGATGAAGAAGTTATTTTTACCAATAGTAATCACACCGGTGTTACTATTTCAGGGCTTTCGGCTTCTGCAACCCATTACTTTAAGGTTTATTCCTACCGGTTGTGCAACGGTACTTATTATTTCAATAACACCGAGGCATCTTCCAACATGTCATCTAAGGCAACTCTTGCGAATCCTGCTGATCCTGCAGCGGTGTGTTCCGGAAGTTCACTCGCGGTTTCAATTAATATCGGGGACATCAGCAATGCAACGTATCAGTGGAAAGTGTATAATTCAGGCACAGGTAATTGGGATAATCTTGTGAATGGGGCTCCCTATTCCGGAGTGAACACTTCTTCACTTATTATTAATCCGGCTACATCCAGCATGGATGGGAATCAATATCTGTGTCAGGTCGGAAATAGTTTACACATCTGCCTGATTACTACGCCATCCCAAACAATTAATATTTATGGTTTGCCAGAGACCCCTGCTATTATTGATGTTACAAATAATTGTGATAATACGGTATTAACCCACGGCGCTCCCCCGGGCGGTGTAACCTGGTATTGGCAGGGAACAAATGCCAATGGAACCAGTACATTGAATTCAGCAGCAAGCACTACTGTTACATCCGATGGAACATATTACCTGCGTGCCCAGAGCAGCGACGGATGCTGGTCGGCAAGCAGCGCATCTGAAGCAGTTACAATCAAAGTCACCCCATCAGCAACAGTTACTGCAACAGCAGGATGCGGACAAGGAACGGTGAGGGTTTCATCATCTCTAATCGGAGAACAAACCTTTGATCTGCGGGATAACTCAGGTAATTCTCTGGTACCTGAACGCACCTATACAGGCAACACGGGCTTTTATGATTTTAGCGGCCTGCCGGATGGTACATACAGGGCCTATATTACGAAAGAAGGTTGCACATCCGCATTATCCGGCTCAACAGTACTTACCAATAATGCAATTCCCGGAGGAGCAGCCATGGCTGATAACTATCGTTGCGGAAATGGTAATGTTCTGATGACAGCAACCATTGGCGCCGGCGGTACTGCGGTGGAATTCTCTACTGATGGATCCACTGTAGCTGCAACAGATAATTCAGCTCCTTATGAATACAACGTTATCGGAGTTGTGGTAGGCACACCCCAAATACTTTACGCCCGTACAACCAATGGCATTTGTCAGAGTGAATGGATCAGCGCAATGGCTACTGCTATTGGGGCAGCAGGTGTACCCACTCCAATCACCGGAGTATTAACCCCACGTTGCGCACAGGATTTAACCGAAACATATACAACATCTGCGGTTAATGCAACAACTTTTACATGGGAAATACTGAATGCAGTAGAAGGTACGGATTTTAATTTTCTCGGAACAAAAAGCACAGTTTCTGAAGAAGTCGAATGGTTCTCCGGTTATTCCGGTACTGCTACAATACGGGTAAAAGCAAATAATGTTTGCGGATCATCGGCTTGGACTACTCAAGATGTTGTTATCTCAAAACCAACTATTTCTTCTTCAGCAATTACTCATGTATCTTGTTTCGGAGGATATGGTTCAATTCAGCTATCGGTTACCGGCGGAATAACCAACTATAATTATTCCTGGACAGGCGGAGGAACTGCAAACCCGCAAACAAAAGCAGCAGGTGCATATTCGATAACAGTTACTGATGCGATTGGATGTACAACAACCGGTGGTGCTTACACAATAACACAACCGGCCACTGTAACAGCGAGCATCATCGGTACCACCCATATTACCTGTAACGGATTTAACAATGGAATAGCTACAGTTGTTGGTTCAGGCGGCACAACAACTTACAGTTATCTGTGGAGTAATGGCGGAACTCTTACTACCACAAGTGGTCTTGGCTTAGGAGCCAACACAGTAACAATAACCGACAGCAAAGGATGTTATGCAACCGGTAGTGTAAACATAACACAACCTGCCGTTTTGACTTTAACTGGAACTGTAACGCATGTATTGATTGCCGGTAATAGTACAGGAGCAATTGATGTAAGCGTTACCGGAGGAACAACTACATATAATTTTGCATGGAACACCGGGGCAAGTTTAGAGGATATCAGCAGCTTGACGGCTGGAGCATTTAGTATTACTGTCACAGACAGTAAGGGCTGTACAATTTCTGCCTCATACCTTATTACCCAGCCGTCAGGTTTATCTGTTACCGCAGCATTAACGCATGTGATCTGCAATGGCGAATCAACAGGAAATATTATTCTTACTGTGCAGGGCGGTGTTACGCCTTACACATACTTATGGAGCAACGCTTCTACTACCAAAGATCTGATAAATATCGCGGCAGCAAATTATTTTGTTACCATTACAGATAATGCAGGAGGTAATATTACCGGCAATTACCATATAACCGAACCAGCTCCCGCTCCTGTAGGAGTACCGGTATTTGTAGCCGGTGTTACCTCCATCCGTTGCATTAATACATCAGCAGTAACTTATACAGCAAATGCAGTAAACAGCACAGGAATCACCTATGCAATACAATCCATTTCAGGCACGGGTACAAACCCGGTTATTAATGCATCAACAGGTGAAGTAACGTATGCTGCCGACTTTTATGGAACAATAACAATAAGAGCAACAGCAACCGGATGCAATGGACCGTCAACAGCCGATCATAATGCAATAACAGCACATCCTGATCCTTCAATAACAGATAATTAAAAAGGAATTAACTAAACAAATTTATAACCAATAAAAACAAACAAAAATGAAAAACAAGATCAAATTTTTAGGAATCGCGATGCTTTTCATCGCCACTTCAGTTTTCGGGCAAACCAATGTTTGCTTAAACGAAGCCGCTGACGTAATCAGTGTAACAACCGATCGTACAGCAAGTGGTTACACTTACACCTGGTCGGCTCCTGCAGGACCGGTATTATCATCAACTACAGGAACGCAGGTTTCGATTGACTGGACAGGAGCAACCGTTGGGACCACCTACACGATCACTCTTACCGAAAGTATCACTCCCACTGCCGGCCCTGATTGCGAAGGAACTGCAACCATTCAGAAAATAGTACGTCCGGCAGCACCAGTTGCTACCATGTCAACTGCCGATATGCTGGTTTGCGACGGAAGCACTAACCCCAATGCCATTATTGTTACATTAACAACAGGAAACACGGCCGACTGGTCATTTACATGGAACGATGGCTCGGATCACACAGTATCGCATTACAGTGGTGCAACATATACGATTATTCCTGCTGGAGGACAAACGTATAACGCAAATGTAACGTATACCATTTCCGGTTTATTGGATAGCTGGGGTTGCGGCGCCGGTACAATCACCGATGCAACAACTGTTGTTACAGTGCCCAACTTTGGCGGATTATCAATTACTGACAATTAATACCTGATAATCTGAAGGTCTTTTTCTGAATGCTCCGGACATAACGGAGTGCATACCCGGAGCATTCTTTTACAAGCAAAACTGATGAGTATTTGAATAAATGAAAACAATTAACTGATTAAACGTGTCTGGTAAAAGACATATCTGGCTGTTATTCTGGTTTACAATATACTTTGCATTGTTTCCAGGACTCCTTCCGGCACAGCATCTCGTGTTTAACGACACTGTCTGTCCGGGCGATACCAAACGCTATAGGGTGATTGGAAAGCAACCAGAGAACATTGTCACTTGGAGTATTTCGGATGGCAGCATTCTTACTGGTAATCCATCAGCGGATGATACAGTTCGGATTCAATGGCCAAATAACAAAGGGATCTATACTCTCTATGTGGCTGAATCGGATACCGGATTTAACTGCTATGGCGAAATTGTTTACGGAGAAATTTTCATCGGTTCAGATATAAAAAATACATTATCATTGGGTCCAGACAAGGTTATCTGCGAGCACCAAACAATAATGCTTGATGCTGGTCAGGGATATAAAACATATCTATGGTCTGACGGGTCAATCGCATCAGCAATAAATGTCACTATTGGAGGCACCTATAGTGTATCAGCAACCGATTATTTGAACTGTTCTGATGCTGATACCGTAACGATTACAGTGAACGAAAATCCGGTTATTCAATGGAATGTTGATAATGTTTGCGATAATTCCGGACAATCGCCTGATCCCGGCTACTTTAGCGAATACCTGTGGTCAACCGGTGAAAATACAAGGTACATAATGATTCCATACAATACTAATTATGTATGGGTAAAAGTTACCAATGAAGATGGATGTATTACTACGGATACGCTACAGATAACAGATTGTTTTAATGCCATACCAACGGCATTTTCACCAAATAACGACGGGATAAACGACCGTTGGGAAATACCATGGTTACAGTATGAATTTCCTGATGCGGTTATTTACCTGTTCAATCGAGCTGGTGTATTAATCTTTGAATCAGAAAAAGGATACAAAACGCCCTGGGATGGACGATACCATAATATTCCACTACCGATTGACTCCTATCATTTTATTCTTGAACATAATGATGGAATAAATAAGCCAAGAATCGGCCAGGTAACAATTATTAAATAATCAATATTTATATTAGCAACAAAAAAAATACACACAGTTAAAAGCATAAATGATGAGATATAAAGGATGGTTAATTATTTTTCTGACAGGGATTGCCATTAAAACTTATGGACAAACACTGGCTGATACAACAAAAAGCCAGGTAGATGGCGAGGCAATTACCGAAGTTACGGCAGAAGACCTTGACTTTGAGGAAGACAAGAGTACACAAAATATTGCAGGATTATTACGTTCGTCAGGTGATGTTTTTACACGAGCCACATCCTATCAATTCAGGATTGGACGGTTCAGGCCGCGCGGATATGACTCGAAATACCTTTCGGTTTCCATGAACAATATCCCCATGCTGAATCCTGAAACAGATATACCTACATGGTATGAATGGGGTGGGCTGAATGATGTGATGCGAAACCGTGAACATATACCTGGGCTTGGGGCCGGAGGATTTTCATTCGGTAATATAGGCGGATCATCAAATATTGAAACACGACCTTCGATGCAACGCGCACAGAGTAAATTAACCTATTCAAACACCAATGGAGCATACCGTCAGCGTGTAGCTGCAACCTACTCTACCGGTATGATGGATGATAAATGGGGCTTTACCTTCAGTAGTTCGCGCCGGTGGGCTAATGAAGGATATATTGACGGAACTTTTTATGATGCCTATGCCTGGTTTGCTGCGGCCGAACGAAAACTCAATGAAAAGCACTCTTTAGTTTTTACCACTTTTGGCTCTCCCTCATCCAGCGGTATGCGTGGAGCTTCAACACAGGAAGCATACGATCTGCTGGATAATCAGTATTATAATCCATACTGGGGTTACCAGGATGGAAAAAAAAGAAACTCCCGCGTCCGTTCCGGCTTTGAACCCAACTTTATGATTAATCATTACTGGAAAATCAGTTCAATCACCTCCCTTACCGGAGCCATTGGATATTCATTCGGCACTAGCGGTTATACATCGCTGGATTGGTATGATGCGCCGGATCCTCGCCCTGATTATTACAGATACATGCCCAGTTTCTTTGAAGACCAGACAGCAAAAGATGCAGCAACAGAACTCTGGAAAAATGATGAAGAGCGTTCTCAGATCAATTTTGATCAATTGTACTACATCAATAAACTAATGGCAGATGAAGGAAAGCAGGCAAAATATATCATCGGAAACCGGAAAGACGACCATAGCCAGATTGTCGGTAACATTATAGCCCATCATGCCCTCTCCGATCAACTGAAACTACAGGGAGGAGCTGATTTGCAAATCTATTCATCCAATCATTATAAAGAAATTGACGACCTGTTGGGCGGCGCCTACTGGGTAGATATTGATCAGTATGCCGAACGCGACTTTATAGAAGATACTTTAAAATTACAAAATGACTTGAACAATCCTAACCAGAAGATTTACGATGGAGGAAAATATGGCTATAATTACAATATCAATATAAACTCCGGAGGAGGATGGTTGCAATCAACATACACGCGAGAGAAATATGATGTATATGGGGCAATAAATGCCCGTAACACATCCTTTTATCGCACAGGAAAAATGAAAAACGGCCGTTATCCTGACAACTCACTGGGAAAATCGGAGGTCAGCAATTTCTTTACTTATGGTGTTAAAGGAGGGGGAACATACAAAATCACAGGCCGGCATTATGTAACAGCAAACGCAATTTATCTTACCCTGCCTCCGGCAGCAAGAGATGCCTTTGTTTCGGCAAATATCAAAAATGAACTGATTAAGAATTTAACTACCGAAAAAGTAATTTCTGAAGACGTCACATATACCGTTTCCCTGCCTAAAATTACAACTGCTTTAACCGTATACAATACAAATATACTGGACCGTACCGACCAGATCAGTTTCTATCATGACGAATACCGCACGTTTGTTCATCTGATTATGAATAATATTGATGAAGTACACAGAGGATTAGAATGGGCCGCAGAAATCAAAGCAAGTCCATCCGTTGAACTCTCCTCAGCAGTATCCCTTGGTCAATATCTCTATACATCGCGGCCAAATGCTGTAATATCCACAGAGAATGGTTCACGCAATGACACAACAGAAATTATTTATCAGAGAAATTTTTTCGTTCCCGGCAGTCCACAATCTGCTGCAACCGCCGGCATCAGTTACCGGCATCCGAAATTCTGGTTCCTGAATGCCGATGTAAACTATCTGGGCAATAATTATCTCTCGTTTAATCCCGAACGCCGTACACTCAATGCAGTATTTATGGTAGGTGAAGATGATCCGAGAAGATTACAAATCACGAAACAAAAACAATTAAATGATGCCTTCACGCTAGACCTCTCACTGGGAAAATCATTAATGTTTAATTTGCCCGATGCGCGCCGGCTCTTCATCAATATCAACTTCAGCGTCAACAATGTACTTGGAGTGGACACTTATAAAACAGGCGGGTTTGAGCAAATGCGATTCGATTTTACAGAAAAGAATATAGATAAATTTCCTCCGAAATACTATTACGGATTCGGCAGAACATATTATCTCAACATAAATTTCAGAATCTGATTATTCATAGTAAAAACAAACTAAAACATCCATACAATGAAACCTACATCAAAACTTTTGGCAAGCGTTATAAAAATTAATATTGCCTGGATTTTAATTCTGCTCACAACTATTACTGCTGTTTTCACCGGCTGCGTTAAGCGTGATTTTGATATTCCGCCGGTCAACATTCCTTATGTAGATTTCAGCGCGAACACAACCATCATGGACCTAAAAAAAATGTATAAAGGAGTATTGTTACCTATCACAAGTGATATTATTATCAAAGGTATCGTTGTAGCAAATGATGAGTCGGGCAATTTTTATAAAACAATTGTACTTCAGGACGAATCAGGTGGTATTGAACTGAAAATGGATGCTTCATATCTCTACAATACATATAAATTGGGGCAGGAAGTATATATTAAGTGTAATGGTCTGTACCTTGGCGATTACAACAAACTTATTCAGATTGGATATATTTACGAAAATTCTGTTGGCCGGATTCCTGAGCCAATGATAGAAAAACATGTATATCTTAATGGATTGCCAAATGCCAAACATCCCTTGCTTAATCCAACACCGCTTACTATTTTACTCGCTTACGACTCAACCCGCTACAGCACATTAGTACGGTTTGATAATGTTTATTTTTCGGAGCCGAATGAATACCTTGTCAAGGTTGGAGAGGATGCATATAATCATATCATTTATGATGAAAACCTCCGTGAGCTTTTTCTACGTACAAGTAAATATTCAGATTTTGCAATGTCTAAAACACCTGCCGGCCGTGGCGCTGTTATTGGTATCCTGAGTGTATACCAGTCGGATGTTCAGTTGTATTTACGCGACCTAAATGACATGCAGGGATTCGCCAATCAGGCATTACCCTATATTATACTTGAGCGGTTTAACGACAAAACATTAGGCAATATGGTTGCAATCAGTAAAAAGGATAGTGCCCTTGTCTGGAATATTGGTGATTATGGTGATGAACTATATGCCCAAATGAGCGGATATAATGGCAGTACTTTTGAAAATGAGGATTGGTTGATTTCACCGTCATTCAATCTGGATTTGCAGTCAAACGAAGTATTATCATTTAAAACAGCCCGTAATTACGATGGTGACGACCTTAAACTAATGATATCAATGGATTATGTCGGATTTGAAGATCCTGATTCGGCAACCTGGTATGAATTATCGGGCTTTATTCTTTCTCAGGGTGATTGGGAATGGCTTACCTCAGGGGATATTGATATGTCCGGTTTTTCTGGGACGAATGTGCATATTGCATTTAAATACACTTGCAATTCGTCCGATGCCGCAACCTGGGAACTGGATGATATTTTCCTTCGCAACGACCCAACCGCATCACCTATAACTCCTTATGTTGCTATGCTAACGCAGAATTTTAATAATTCAACATTGGGTAATTGGACGGCATACAGCGTAACCGGTACACAGGTTTGGGCTGCAAGCTCATACTCCGGAGATATGTTTGCAAAGGTTAGCGGTTATGACGGTAGCAATTATACAAATGAAGACTGGCTTATAAGTCCTGCTATTAATATGGATATGTTTTCAGACGAGAAACTGGAGTTCCGTACGGCTAAGAACTATTCAGGGAATAATATCGAAGTGTATATTTCAACCAATTATAGCGGTTCAGGCGATCCAACTCTTGCTTCGTGGACAGCCCTCTCGGGCTATTCGTTATCCGGTGGCAGCTGGGCATGGGTTAATTCCGGTGCAATTGATATATCATCTTATACCGGTACAGCATATGTTGCATTCAAATACACCAGTACTACAAGTGCTGCCTCTACATGGGAATTGGATGATATTATAATAAAAGGGAAATAAGTTAGGATAATACATGTTTAACCCCGGGGCAGTAAATTGTTCCGGGGTTTTTTATTTGGGGGTGATTTTGTAGGTTGTAGGTTGTAGTTGAACGTTGCAGGTAAATAGATAAACCCGTAGGAGTGATATTATTCTTGCATTGTGGTTTTGTTCCGGTGATTAATGGAGAATGATTTTTTTATGGATTGTGATTGAAGCACCCGAAACGGAAATAATATATACACCATCAGGAATCGAGCTATCAAGATGAATAGAATTTTCTTTCCCCTGTATTGTCTTTGTAGTTAAAATGCTGCCAGAAATAGCTGTAATCCTTACCGAAAGTTCCGTTTCGTCCGAATTGTTCAATATCGAAATATCTCTGGCTTTATTGGTAATTGTAATTTGTTGCCGGTGATTATCCGCTGCAGCAGTAATGGCTGTTCCCGGGTCCCATACCATTCGTACATATTCGGGATGGTCAATATACGGATTACGGTTATACTGCATATGTGAATAAATATAATTATTCCGGTCTATTTCTTTAGTACTGACAGGATCGGCTTCGTGCCATTCGATCAGCATATTGATATGCCACGACTCAAAGGCCGGATATGTTGTTCCGTTCAGTATAGCATTGGCATTTGGGTCATTTCCTTGCCATCCGGCCACAAGGTTCTCATACCGGGTTACCATATACAAAGTAGCCCGGGCTAAATCACCTTTATAGTCATCCACGGGCTCAAATACGGTACCGCTGTAACCAGTGTAAGCGCAGGGCCCTAATTTAGAGCCATTCCCGGATGTTTTTGTAGGCGAGTTAACTTCTCCGAATGGATAATTACCACGCATATTATTGACATATCCGTCTGTGGCGAAAATGTGAAAAATATCTGAATACATTGGCGATGCATCATTAAACCAGCTTTTCGGGAAACTATGCTCACGGTTGTAGCAATCACATTCAGAATTATAACTGCCACACTGGTTAGTAACGAATGTATAATCACAATTCGAATACATATCCCAAACTTTGCCATTGGGCTTTTTATCGGTATACTGAAAATCTGTCCACAGATGATCGTACGACACCGATGTATGACCTTTGATAATGTTGTATAATGCGGTTTTTAATGTTGCGCCGGTTTTCCCGTCTGCATTATCATAATAACCTGTTGGTATCTGAGCAACTGCACCAATGATGATACTAAAAAAAACTAAAAAAATAAAAATGTTTTTTTTCATATTTATCAATTATTGAAGAGTTATTAAACGGGTAATGACTTTTTCGGAATTTGCGACCTGTAACAAATAAACACCAGCGGAAATACTCAAAGGAAGATAAAATAATGAATCTGACTTTTGTACGTCAGTTACAACCAATGGCTTACCGGTAATATCAGCGATGGTAACCCTGTACGAGCCAAAACCGGGCGAAACCTCAATGGTGATATGGCCGGATGCAGGAACCGGATAGATATTTATTGCTGCAGTGCAACCGTCTACTGATGGAGCTGTGACTTGCGCATCCCATATTTGCGCAACATATTCGGGATGGTCTATATAGGGATTACGGTTATGCTGAATATTATAATAAATATAGTTATTCCTGTCCACTTCTTTCTGGCTCACAGGGTCAATGGCATTCCAGCGAACAAGCATTTCAGCAAACCATGGTTCAAATGAAGGATAGCTTGTCCCGTCAAACACAGCATCGGCATAGGTACCATTCAATTCCCAACTGCTAACCAGGTTATGATAACAAGTCGCCATATAGAGATAGGCACGGGCAAAGTCGCCTTTATATTCATCAATGGGTTCAAATGCATACCCGCTGTAACCTGATAATGAATTATACCCGACTTTTGTTCCGTTATCTGAAGTAAATGTTGGGATAGTAACCTCTCCCAACGGATAATTACTTTTTCTCTCATTAACATAAGCATCTGCCGGAAATATCATATGCATATCAGTATACATCGGATTTGCATCATCAAACCAACTTTTTGGCAAACTGTGTTCACGGTTATAACATTCACACTCAGATGTGTAATTTATAGTAACACACTGATCTGTTGAGTATACATAATTACATCCTCCCGAATACATATCCCATATTTTTCCGTTTGCATCCCGGTCGGTATAATAAAAATTTGTCCAGATATTAGCATACGAACACACATCATGTACCGAAATGATGGTATACAATGAATACTTGAGTTGTTCGCCTGTTTTTCCAACAGCATCGTTATAATATCCTGCCGGTATTTGTGACGTAACAGTTATACTACAAATAAAAATAATCAAAAATATCAAACATACTCGTTGCATACTATCCTCCCGTTTTTTTATGATTATACGGTGATAGCATCTAAATGGTTTCAAATATTTATAAGCAACTATAATTATTTAACACTAAATTAACTCAAAATTATTATTAAACATTTCCATGCAATAAAAGGTTGTTGAGTTAAGACAATATTGGGTTGATTATAAAACAAAAAAGGCCGTCTTCAATAAGACAGCCCATTTTGTTAATAGATAAATGATATTATTTTTTTACGATTTTGCGGGTTACCGTTGTACCATCTTCAACTGTAAACTGTGCAAAATAAATACCCGGTGTTAAACTATTAAGGTTAAGTGTAAGCCGATTAGAAGAATGCTTCCCTTCCATACAAACTATTCCGATTCCTGAAATAATTTTATACGACTGAATAGGTTTTACAGATTCTGCACTGAGCCAATCTCTGACGCAGGATGGATAAACTTTAAACTGTTCAGTATTTTGTAAAGATGAAAGACCAACAGTCCCTGCGGGCGTAACATCGGCATAAGAATTGCCAATGCGCAACTCGTCTATATTCATAAATTCAGGTGTTTCAGTATGCGAATCCTGACGTAATAAAACATTTGCAATCTTAATTAAGTCCGTGCCTCCATTGGTGATGGTAACATTTTCAGTTGGAGCTGTACCTCCAAGGTTTGTAGGATTAATCCATAATTTCACAACATCATTTGATGTACCGGTGATCAATTGGTAACTCACCACAATAAATAAAACATCATTGACATTATAGGTTCCACTTGCCCATGATGTATATGTTGCAGTGGTCCGTGCATTGATTCCTACGTTATAACCTGAACCTGAAAGACGCAACCATAGAGAAGCTCCGTAATAAGTAGTGGCCTGACTTTCCGTAAATGCTGCAAAATAGCCACCGGTATTATCGAGAGTACCAAGGTCTGTCACTTTCAATAGGAAAGAGTAATAGGTTGTTGTGCCTGTTCCTTGTTCGGTAAATTGTTTCTGGTAATCTTTGCCATACTCACCCATCACAATCATGTTGCCAGTTGAAGATTGCAAGCCACTGTACGATAGGTTACCGGACATTATTGCAATTGAATCTCCTGAATTGAAACTGTTCCATGGCAGCGTATCGCCAACTGTATAATTAAAGGGTTCATAATGAGGTAATGTTACCTGTGCATTTACTGATACTGCAAGGATAAGGGAGAACACGGATAGTAATTGTTTAATTTTCATAATTATGGTTTTAATTGGTTTTGCATAAAAAAAGACAATTAATATTAATTAAATAGATTCTGTATTTTAAATAATTATTAACTAGTTATTTCCCTTGATGTTGTATATTCAAAATTTGTCATAAAAAATACAAAAACATAATCTAAATAACTTATTTATAATGACTTGGCATAGGTTAACCCGATTCGGAAATTTTATATTTCAACCCCGATCTCAATACATTAAAAAAGTACACAAAACCAGCTAAATGTTGAAAGTTCAAAAACAGTCGCGAAGCGTCATAATGAAATTCCTTTCTGACTGCGATTTGTTCAAACGATTTATCCTAAACGGGATAAACCCAATTAATTCAAGTAATACAGATACTTCTTTTAAATAAATTGGGTTTATACTGCGTTTATGGAAGTAAGCCGGCCTAAGGAGGCGGAGTGCGTTACCGCAATTAAGCATTTTTTTAAGCCAACGTTTTGCGTGACACTTGCATGATCTTCTACAAACCGCTAATAAGCAGTTCACGCACCGATTGCTCGATGTCGGCCATGATATCGGCTGAGGATACGGGCTTGAAATTATCGCCGGTTATTTTTTCATAAAGCTCGATATAACGGTCGGAGATCTGCTGAACAAATTCATCATGCATCTCAGGTACTGTCTGCCCTTCCT
>CAZRNJ010000022.1:0-18716 GCA_964601385.1 uncultured Bacteroidales bacterium
CCGGCTGTTGTAGGTAGTTTGTAAAAGAAATCAAATACGAAAAGAACTTTAGCTATTCAAAATACGGACATCCTATATAACAATCACGGTTGCTTGCAAAAGAACAACTGTTTGGGTATTTGTGTGGGTGAGATGCTTCCATTAATTATAGCTACTGCTTTCAACAATATACCGATAATCACAGATTCTACTCTTTGAAAAGATTCTAAATTTCGTATAAATTAATTTGATAAATTACCTACAACGTGTCTGTAAACAGAGAAAAGTTGTGTTTATACCCTGATATCGGGTATTTAAAACACAGGTTTTCTACTGTTTATTTACCAAATTTATACGTTTTTTTTATAAATAGTAAATAATAGAGGTTTTTTGGGTTTTTTAAATTAGAAGGAATTGTATTTGTTGTATCAGGAAATTTCTATCTTTGTATGTTCATTCATTGAACGAACTAACTGTAATCTATTGTGAGCGTGATTGATAAAATATCATTATCTGAGAAAAACCATAAGCGCATAATGGATACCATTCGCATTAATGGACAAATATCAGCAGCTCAATTAGCACGTATAAATGACCTTCAACCCTCTACTGTGCATTATATTTTGCAGCACCTCAAAAACCATGATCTTATTGAAGTGGCCCGTCAGGGCGAATCAACACAAGCGGGAGGTAAACCGCCTGTGTTATGGCAATTGGTAAAAGATACCGGATATACTCTGGGGCTGGAAGTGTTAAAGAAAAAAATACGGTATGTGATTATTGACTTTGCCGGCAACGCCATAGGGAGTGGTGAACACGAAATACAACCGGCGAACACCATGTATACAGTAGCCGAAAATTGCCGGGCTCTGCTTACTGATATCCTGATGCGTTACCGTCTTTCAAAAAATAAAGCAATAGGTATCGGTATTGGTATAACGGGGCTTGTTGACAGCACAGCCACAAGCATATTGTATTCGCGTGAACTCGAAACGACCAATTATGAATTGAGCACTGTATTAGGTAAACGTATGGGTATGCCTGTAACACTCATTAACGATGCTAATGCAGGTGTACTTGGATACAACTGGTATAATAATGGACAAAGCACCAATTCAGGACATTATGTATATCTGACTATAAACACCGATGCAATGAATATTGGTTGCGGTATACTTATAGGTGGCGCATTATACACGGGATATCATGGCATAGCGGGTGAGACCAGCACTCCACTGCCTAATTTGAACCAATTGCTTAACGAAGGTATAAAGCGCAGCGGCGGCCACGACCCGTTAGTGGAAAAATACAAGCATACGGGACTGCTCTCCATGGATCATGTGCTTGCATACCGTAACGAGGTGTCGTCTGTTGCATCCTTTATCATTGATACCATAACAGCAGCTATTGTAAATGAAATGGTTATCATAACCGGATTTTTTGATCCCTGCGGCTTTATTATTGGTGGCAACATAACCGAGATGAAAGTGCTGATTGACGAATACATTCGCCCACGCCTGGCTCAGTTGTGCAACAAGGCCATTCCGGTTGAGAACATGGTTCCGCAAGTGATTGTTTCGCCCTTTGGCAAATATTCGGTGGCCTATGGCGCTACGGCTGTAATTAACATGAAAATTTTTAATTAATACCTTTAACTTTTTCTGCACTAACCCAGATAACAAAAAACATAATGATGGAAACAAATGCAAACCCACAATCAACAACCGGCCGCATATTGTCGCTGGATGCTTTACGCGGATTCGATATGTTTTGGATTATTGGCGGCGACATGTTGTTCATCCGTCTGTTTAAGCTGTTTAATATGCCGGCGTTCGAGCAGCAGTTTCATCATTCAGAATGGAACGGGTTTTGTTTTTACGATCTTATTTTTCCGCTCTTTCTGTTTTTAGTGGGCATGAGCATTGCTCTTTCGCTGAATAGGCGTATTGAACAGGGCGACAACATGAAAAATATTTATAGTCATGTGCTGCAACGCGCAGTACTTCTTATACTGTTCGGGTTGCTTTATAATGATCTGATGAAATTTGACTTTGCCGGCATGCGTTATACCGGTGTGCTGCAGCGAATAGGTATATGTTATCTCATTGCCAGTATTATCGTAATTCAGGTACCGAAAAACATTCAATATATCATTGTAATCGTCGGCTTATTCGCTTACTGGCTTTTGTTTGCTGCACTGGCAGCCCCCGGCTTTGCGCCCGGAAACCTCACCCCCGAAGGAAATATTGCATCGTACATTGACCGGCTGTTGCTGCCCGGCAGTTTCTGTTGTTTTACATTTGGTGACAACGAAGGGATAATGAGTACCCTGCCTGCTGTTATCACAACGCTCACCGGTGTTTTTGCCGGTAACTACCTGCGCAGCGCCGCTGCTCCGCAGGTGAAGGCCTATGCCATGTTTTCAGCGGGAATGGCATCTCTGTTACTGTCGTTGCTGTGGTCTTTCTTTTTCCCGATTAATAAATTACTCTGGACAAGTTCGTATGTACTGCATTCTACCGGTTGGAGCTTAATCCTCTTCAGTATTTTCTATTTTATTATTGACGTGAAAGGATTTCATAAATGGTCGTTCTTTTTCAAGGTGATTGGTATGAATGCCATAACTATATATCTGGCGAGTCGTTTTATTGATTTTAACGGGCTTACCGAGTCGTTTTTCATTGGACTATCCAACCTCTCAGGCATAGCAGGGCCGGTGGTTTGGGCATTGGGATTTGTAATTATTAAATGGCTGATACTCTATCTGTTTTATAAAAAGCAGATTTTCCTTAAAGTTTAAAAAATACAGTTATGACAGTAATAAAATATAATACGACAAGTAAAATTGAAGCGCTTTTAACAAATGCTCCCGGCCATTTGCATATTGACAGCAGACATGAGCGGATACCTGTTTAATTATATCATGCTCGGCCAGGCAGTGGCGCTGCGTTTTCTGGAGTGGGTATGGCTGAACCCCGGCGGCGTGGTTGCATTGCCCACCGGCAAGACACCTGAATTTTTTATTAAATGGGTGCAATTTTATCTTGAGAACTGGGAGAAAGAAGCTAAAACAGGATTGCTTGCTGAAGCCGGTTTTAATGCAAAACAAAAACCCGACCTGCATTCGCTGGTGTTTGTAATGCTTGATGAATTTTTCCCTATTGATCCGGAGCACGAACGATCGTTCCGTCACTTTGTTTCGGAATATTATATCAAGGGCTTTGGCATTGACGAGTCGAAGGCATTATTATTCAACACCTATATTATTGACGAGGTGTGGCATAAGCTAACGGGCAATTATAAAAACCTGCAGGATATTTTTCCGGATGGATTGATTGATTTGTCGCTGCGCATCAAGCATCCGCAGACCATGATGGAAGAGGTACAGAAAAAGACCATCAAACTATTCGACCAGATATGTGAAGATTATGAAGAGCGCATACGCCGGTTAGGGGGCATCGGCTTTTTTCTGGGTGGCATCGGGCCCGACGGTCATATTGCCTTTAATGTGAAGGGCTCGAGCCATCATTCGCATACACGGCTAACGAACATAAACTACGAGACACAGGCAGCAGCAGCGGTTGATCTGGGCGGCATCGAATCGGTTCGGAAAAAAGCAGTAGTGACCATCGGATTGGAAACGATAACCTATAATCCCGACACCGTTGCAGTAATTATGGCTGCCGGCGAATCAAAATCACAGGTTATTGCCGGCGCGGTGGAAAACAGTCCTGCGCTTGAATATCCCGGCTCGGCATTGCAGAAGCTGAAGCATGCGCGTTTTTATCTTACACAGGGCGCGGCCTCAAAACTGGCCGAACGGCAGCGGCAGACCATCCTTGCCACAAAAATTGCCGACGACACGTTGGCTGACAAACTAGTGATTGATGGAGCTTTGCTACGGGAGACATCATTGATGGAAATAGCGAATGCTAAAAAACAATTCGACGTACATAACACATCCTCATGGATACTGGCCGAGAAAATAACAGGTGAAAAGCTGCCTGTATTAGCGCAAAAAGCATTTCAGCGGCTCACCGAAAAGATTGAAAAGGGCATCAACCTGCCGCGCAATAAGCGGTTTTTGCACACCGGGCCTCATCACGACGACATAGAGCTGGCATACTTCCCGCTGCTGCACCACCTGGTACGGTCCGAGTTCAACGAGAATCATTTTGTGTATTGCACCAGCGGCTTCACATCTGTTACTAACGATTATGTTAAGCAGTGTCTTAATGCGCTGCTCAAACTATTGAAAACACGTAATCTGTATGAGCATATCAGTAAAGAAAACCTCCTCGACCGCAAACTGTCGTGGGACGACATTACCGGCACGCTTAACAGTATTGCAGAACAGAACAGGGAAAAACAACAGGTATATCTTTCGTCACGGCTCGCACGTTTACTGTTCCATCATCTTAACATACAACAAACGGCCGGGCTGATTACATTTGTTGAAAACCAGATAAACTATCTGATTGAGACCGATCCCGGAAAAAAAGAACCCGAAGTATTACAAAACATCAAGGGATGGATACGTGAATTTGAGGCAGAACTTGTATGGGCGCATTTTGGTATTGATATTGATCATGTGTCGCATCTGCGATTAAAATTTTATGCAGGCGACATCTTTGATCAGTATCCGGATATCAAACGTGATGTTGAACCGGTGGTTGAATTGCTGGATAGGGTAAGGCCTTCAATCATCAGCATTGCCCTTGATCCCGAGGGCAGTGGCCCGGATACACACTTTAAAACGCTCATTGCGCTGGCATACGCCATTGATATTTATGTTGAAAAACATAAAGATAAAAACATACGCATCTGGGGTTACCGGAATATATGGTCGCGTTTTCATGCTGCCGATGCGTCCATGATTGTTCCTGTGTCACTCAACTCTTTTGCCGTTTTACACAATATGTTTAATAACTGTTTTCTGAGTCAGAAGTCGGCCTCGTTTCCCAGTTACGAATACGAAGGTCCCTTTAGCGAGATGGCGCAGAAAATATGGGTTAAGCAGCATAGCAACCTGATAACACTGCTTGGAAATGATTATTTTTACGACAATCCGAACCCCATGATGAGAAGGTCGTATGGGGCTATTTATATTCAGGATATGAGTTATCCGGAGTTTAGTGAAAAAATTAACTTTCTTCGCAATATGATGAATGCAAAAAAGAACCTGAAGGAAATATAAAAACATATATTTATGGACACACAGCAGCAGAATAATCTCTACCCCATGATATTGATCGGTATCTTATTTTTCATTTTTGGTTTTGTTACATGGCTGAATGGTATTCTTATCCCGTTCCTCGGCATGTCGTGCGAACTGACAAATTTCGAAGCATATCTGGTGACCTTTGCTTTTTATATCTCGTATTTTGTAATGGCTCTGCCTTCTTCATACATATTAAAAAAAACCGGACTAAAAAACGGTATCATGTATGGTTTGTACATCATGGCTGCGGGCTCCCTTATTTTTATTCCTGCTGCTCTGACGCGCACTTTTGGTTTGTTTCTTGCCGGACTTTTTGTTCAGGGAACAGGACTGGCCATCATGCAAACTGCCTCTAATCCGTATGTTATCATATTAGGCCCGCAGAAGAGCGCTGCGCGCAGGATAAGTATTATGGGTATATGCAATAAACTGGCCGGAGCTATAAGTCCGGTTATTCTTGGAATGATCGTATTGGGCGATTCAGTGCAGATGATGCAGAATCTCCATGACCTTGCCGGCACTGAACGCACACTACAGCTCGATATCCTTGCACAGCGTGTAATCGTGCCGTATGTGATTATGGCAGCCGTGCTGATTTTTCTCGGCGCTATGGTACGTATTGCCCACCTACCCGAAATTGAGCCCGGCGAAAAGGATGGCAGTAATGATAAAAATGAAACAAAACGCAGCGTGTTCGCTTATCCTAACCTTGTATTGGGTGTGATTGCTTTATTTTTTTATGTTGGTGTTGAAGTGCTGGCCGGTGATTCGATTGTACGGTACGGATTGTCACTTAATCTTACACCGGTGATGGTTGCCGGCATCAACCTCGCTACGCCCACCTATTTTACAACCTATACCCTTATCGCTATGATGATCGGATATATTCTGGGGATTATAACTATACCCTCATTGATCAGCCAGTCGCGCGCACTTGCTGTTTCGGCTGTGCTCGGATTATTTTTTTCTGCAGCAGTATTATTTACGAATGGATTTGTATCGGTGCTCTTCATTGCTTTACTCGGATTATCGAATGCCGTGATGTGGCCTGCCATCTGGCCGCTGGCAATAAGCAACCTGGGCCGGTTTACTAAAACCGGTTCGTCGCTTTTGATCATGGCTATTGCCGGCGGAGCCCTGTTGCCATTGGTTTACGGCCGGCTGGCCGACTATGCAGGGCAACATAATGCCTATATCCTGCTTCTGCCGTGTTATCTGATTATTTTGTTTTATGCAGTATATGGACATCGGATTAAATCATTTGTAAAAATACATTGACATGAAGAATCCTATATCCCGCCGAAACGCAATAAAAGGATTCGGTGCAGCCATAGTTGCAGGGAATTATCTTTTTAATTCCGATAAGAGTTATGCACAAACATTAGTATTAACTAAAAAAGAATACCGAATACCCGGTGTTCCTGTAACCTGTATTGTCATCGGTGCGGGTAACCGTGGACAGACCTATGCGGGCTATGCAGCCGAACACAGCGCAGAAATTAAAATTGTTGGTGTTGCTGAACCCATTGCTCTACGAAGAGAAGCAATGGCGCAAAAGTATAACATTAAACCTGTGCATTGCTTTACTTCTTGGGAAGAGGTATTCAGTATCCATCGTTTTGCCGATGCGGTAATCATTGCCACACCCGATCGCCTGCACTTCGGCCCATACATGAAGGCCTGCGAAAAGGGATATCATATAATGGTTGAAAAGCCCATGGCAACCAGTGAACAGGAATGTATCGCTATGGTTGAGGCAAAGCAGAAAGCTAACGTAATGGTAGTCGTATGCCATGTGTTGCGCTACACTCCCTATTTCACCAAGGTACGGGAACTGTGTGCCTCGGGCATACTCGGCAATCTGGTAACAGTGCAGCACCTTGAGCCCATCGGTTACTGGCACATGGCGCATAGTTATGTACGCGGCAACTGGCGCGATTCAAATGCATCAAGCCCCATTATTCTGGCTAAGTCGTCGCACGACCTCGATATCATCAACTGGATTACAGGAAAACGATGCAAAACCATTGAGGCCTTTGGTTCGCTGCGGCTGTTCAAACCGGAAAATGCACCTGCCGGAAGTACGAAACGATGCACAGACAAATGCCCGGCTGAAAAAGATTGCCCGTATTCAGCCCTTAAATTATATATGGATATGAACCGCACCGGATGGCCTGTGTCGGTTATCACCGATGATATGAGCTACGATGGCCGGCTGAAAGCCCTGACTGAAGGTCCCTACGGACGATGCGTTTACCGTTGCGACAACAATCAGCCCGATAATATTGTAGTGAACATGAACTATGAAGACAACCTTACAGTGTCTTTTACCATGAGCGCATTCACTAAATCTGTCGGTGATCGAAAAACTTATGTAATGGGAACGGCAGGAGAACTAACAGGCGATATGCACACAATCACACTAACGGATTTCCGCAACGGCAAAACAGAAACGATTGACACCGGCGCAGGGAGTGTAACGGCAGGTGGTGGCCATGGTGGTGGCGACTATGGACTGGTACGCGACTTTGTGCAGGCCATTGCATTTAACGATTCATCATTTATTTTATCCGGCATTGAAGATTCGCTCGAAAGCCATATCCTTGCATTCAGAATTGAAGAGAGCAGAATAAAAAAACAGGTGATGAATGTTTAAAATTAAAAGGATGAGAATTACAGTTATTTTATTCGGAATAATGTTATTGAACGTTGCCGCTTTAGCGCAGAAGGTTTCAATTATTCCCAGGCCTGTTCAGGTGATAGAGTCACAGGGCAGTTTTATTCTTTCCCATCAATCGGATATTGTTATGATGGGCGATCCCCAACAATTATTACCGTTAGCCGAACAGGTAAAAAACGAATTATCGCTATATCTTATTAAGCCACCCGATATTGTTCGTTCCAGCAATCCGAAAGCCGGATCTGTGGTTTTTATTCTTGATCCATCCGACACTATCGGTATTGAGGGTTATTGGCTTGCTATAACAGCTAAGGGCATAGTTATCCGGTCGGCAGGTGTTGCCGGATTGTTTTATGGTTTTCAATCGCTCCGTCAGATGTTACCCTTACCGGGTGCTGCAAAACAAAAAGGTATTTCACTGGCTTTTGTTGAGATAACCGACAGGCCACGATTTCAATGGAGGGGCATGCATCTTGACGTATCGCGCCATTTCATGCCCAAAGAGTTTATACTGAAATACATTGATTTTCTGGCCATGCATAAGATGAATACATTCCACTGGCATCTTACCGATGATCAGGGATGGCGCATCGAAATAAAAAAGTATCCTTTGCTTACAAGCATTGGCGGCTGGCGCAAAGGAACCGCGATTGGACATAACAGCAGTAAGCCACGCATCTATGATAATAAGCCATACGGTGGTTTCTATACACAGGAAGAGATCCGCGAAATTGTCAGCTATGCTGTTGCTCGCCATGTAACTATCGTCCCCGAGATTGAGATGCCCGGACACGCGCAGGCAGCTATTGCTGCTTATCCATGGCTCGGATGCCGCGATACAACTATAGAGGTTAGGATGGAGTGGGGGATTTCAAGATATATATTCAATGTCAGTGATACCACGTTTCGTTTTCTTGAAGATGTACTTACTGAAGTGATGGATCTGTTTCCTTCCAGATATATACACATTGGTGGTGACGAGGCGGTGAAAGACCAGTGGAGGGCCTCAGCCGGGATACAAACTAAAATCAAAGCGCTGGGACTAAAGGATGAAGATGAGTTGCAAAGCTGGTTTATCCGCCGTATCGAATCTTTTCTGAATGCTCACGGACGCCGGCTGATCGGGTGGGATGAGATTACAGAGGGTGGCCTCGCTCCGGATGCAACCGTGATGGTGTGGCGTGGCACAGCAGCCGCCTGGTCGGCAACAAACGAAAAGCATCAGGTCATCATGTGTCCCGGCTCACATTGTTATTTTGACAATTATCAGGGTTTTATTGATGATGAGCCCCTTGCTATCGGCGGTTTCACAACAACCGAAAAAGTATACAGCTTCGATCCGGTACCAGATTATATGGCCGAAGAGAATGCTAAACGTATTATCGGCGCCCAGGGTAATGTGTGGACCGAGTATATTTTAACGCCTTCACAGGTCGAATATATGATTTTCCCGCGTATGACTGCGCTCTCTGAAGTGCTGTGGAGCCCCCGGCATACACGTAGCTGGGTTAACTTTGTCCCGCGGCTTAAGGTTATGATGGATCGTTACAAAGCTATGAAAATCAATTACCGGAGCACAGGTATCTGCAGATAGTTCCGGAGTGATGATTACAGAAACCATTCCTTTGTAACGGAAACAATCCGGATACAGTCAATCTGAAAAATATTACCTTTGTCGTTATAAGCTGAACGATGCATGAAATTGTGGGAAAAGGGTACTCCGGTAAATAAAAAGATTGAACTGTTCACAGTCGGGAACGATCAATATACCGATCTTGTTCTGGCGCCGTATGATGTCGTCGGCAGCATAGCCCATGCACGGATGCTCGAGAGCATCAAACTACTCTCTGCTGCAGATAATCGGTTGCTCATTCCGGCACTGGTTGATTTGTATCACCAGATTGAAAATGGACGATTCACGATTGAAGATGGTATTGAAGATGTTCATTCACAGGTGGAACTGATGCTCACGCGGACGATTGGTGATGCCGGAAAAAAAATCCATTCCGGACGGTCCCGCAACGACCAGGTGTTGCTTGATATTAAACTTTTTTTACGCGATGCTATCCGTGGAGTAGTTGAAAATTCAACCTTGCTGTTTCAGTTATTGATCCGGCTCAGCGAGCAGCATAAGGATAAGCTGATGCCCGGCTATACCCATTTTCAGGTGGCCATGCCTTCGTCATTCGGATTATGGTTTGGCGCCTATGCCGAAAGTTTATCAGACGATTTATTAATGCTCCGTGCTGCCTATCAGGTGGTGAATCAGAATCCCCTCGGTTCGGCAGCCGGCTTTGGTTCTTCGTTCCCCCTGAACCGCACAATGACTACTCAATTGCTGGGCTTCGACGACCTGAGTTATAATTCTGTGTACGCACAGATGGGACGTGGCAAAGCCGAGAAAATTACAGCATCGGCCCTCGCTTCTGTTGCCGCCACGCTATCCCGGATGGCTATGGATATCTGTCTGTTCATGAATCAGAATTACGGATTTGTATCGTTTCCCGATGAGCTCACTACCGGTTCAAGCATCATGCCTCATAAGAAAAATCCGGATGTTTTTGAACTGATTCGCGCCAAAGGAAACCGCATACAGTCAATGGCTAACGAGATATCACTGGTGACTGCTAATCTGCCTTCTGGTTACCACCGGGATATGCAGGTCATTAAAGAAATACTTTTTCCCGCTTTTGCATCATTGAACGGATGCCTCGAAATGTCTGTCCTCATGCTTGAAAATATCCGTATTGCCGATAATATTATCACTGATCAGAAATATTCCTGGATGTTCAGTGTTGAAGAGGTTAATAAACTGGTGTTGCAGGGTATACCCTTTCGCGAGGCCTATAAAACCGTCGGAAAATGGATTGAAGAAGGTAAATTTAAACCTGAACTGACCATCCGGCACACACATGAAGGCAGTATCGGTAATTTGTGCAACGACCGTATTACTGAGAAATATAATAAAGTTCTTGCCGGATTTGCATTTGATATCCCCGCGGAAGCTATCCGTCAATTGTTAAAGCCCTGATGATTTATGGAAGACAGGAAAGCCCTGAAAAATAAAAAGAAAATTGTCATCAAGATTGGTACTTCAAGTTTGACACATCCGGGCGGACGGGTAAATTTTGAAAGTTTCAAGCAACTGACACGTGTAGTGGCCGACTTGCAAAACAGTGGCCGCAAATGTATTCTTGTATCATCGGGAGCCATTGCTGTTGGCTGCGGCAAACTGAACCGCGAGAATCGTCCGGAAACGCTGGCGGGAAAACAAGCTGTTGCTGCTATTGGTCAGGCCGAACTGATTCGTATTTACCAGGATTTTTTTAATGATTACAGCCATATTGTAGCCCAGGTGCTGCTGACAAAAGATGTAATTGACGATCCGGAAAAATGCAGTAATGCAAAAAATACTCTTAATACGCTCATCCGGATGAATATCATTCCTGTGATTAATGAGAATGATACAGTAGCCACCGACGAGATTATTTATGGTGATAACGACCGCCTTTCAGCCGATGTTGCAGCTCTGGTTGAGGCCGATCTGCTGATTATCCTTTCGGATATTGACGGACTGTTTTCTGCTGATCCGCATAAAAATCCCGATGCTGAAATCATCAGCAAAGTAACAGCTATTACTCCCGAAATAGAGCAAATTGCCAGTGGGTCCAATTCGGTATTTGCGCGCGGAGGAATGGCTACAAAAATCGCAGCCGTGAAAACCTGTTTCGCCCATCATATTGACGCTGTCATTATGAACAGCAATAACCCTTCTATGATGCTCCGGTTACTTGAAGGACAGAATGTCGGAACATATTTTTGTGCAGACCCGAAGAAATAAAACAATTAGTTACTAAATTATAATGACTATGAAGTACAAAGACAATTATGACATTGATTATTCAAAGCGAGATTATCATAAAGGTGTAGACGAAGCATTTATTCACCGGTGGTCGCCGCGTTCTTTTCAGAAAACTGATCTGTCACACGAAACACAAACAGTGCTGTTTGAAGCCGCACGCTGGTCGCCTTCCTGTTTTAATGAGCAGCCATGGGTGTTTATTACCAATAAGGACGAGAATGATTTTCCGGTGTTTCTGAATCTTTTAAGCGAACAAAACCAGCAGTGGGCGAAGAATGCTTCTTTGTTGGGTTTTTTATTTGCACGCAAGGTTTTTTCACATAGCGGACGCGATAATTACTGGGCGCCCTTCGACTGCGGCGCTGCATGGATGGCGCTGACTTTGCAGGCGCGCAAACTTGGGCTTTACACCCATGCAATGGCAGGCATCAATAGCGACGAAACTTATAAGGTCTTAAAAATATCAGGTGAAAAATATCAGGTTATGTGCGGATTTGCCATTGGTGTTATTGATGTACCGGATAAGCTGCCCGATGCTGTTCGGGAAAATGAAAGTCCGAATATCCGTAAAAAACTGCATACTTTTTGGAAGCAGGGTAGTAATGACTAATTCCGGTGAAAGCGAATAAAAGGCGTTTAATTCTTTTGTTGCCTGATTTGAGATAAAACAGGATTATTTAATTATAAAATCAAGCATTTTCTTTTCGCCTATGTAGCCCTCAAGCCGGTCGTTAATTTTCACAGGACCCACACCTGCCGGAGTTCCTGTATAGATCAGGTCGCCTATCTTCAGTGTCATATAACCGGAGAGATACGAAATCAGTTCATTGAACGAAAAAAGCATATCTGCTGTATTGCCCTGCTGCACGGTTTTTCCATTCACATCAAGATGAAAAACGATATTTACGGGCATTTCATTTTTATTGATAAACCTGCTGAGAACCGCCGCCTGATCGAATCCTTTGGCTATTTCCCATGGCAGTCCTTCACCAATGCATTTGCGTTGTAAATCGCGGGCTGTAAAGTCAATGCCAAGCGCTACCTCGTTAAAATAGCGGCCTGCAAAGCGGGTTGAAATGTTTTTACCTAAACGGCTGATTTTTATAACGACTTCTGTTTCGTACTGTATATCGGTCGAAAAATCAGGATAAAAAAACGGACGGTTATTCAGCAACAGTGATGAGTCGGGCTTGAGAAAAAAGACCGGCTGCACCGGGCGCGGATTGTTCATCTCAGTGGCATGGGCCGAATAGTTGCGGGCAATACAGATAATTTTCATTCGCCGGTTTTTTTAAATCGTTAAACCGTGATTTTGCAATAGAAATTCCTTATAAACTATAAAACCAACATTTCTATTGCATTAACGCGGTAACCCTTTGCTCCGCTGCCCGCGTGTCGCTGAAGCTTCAGCGGAGGCACAAGCTTTGCGAAAGCGATGCCGCCTTAGAAAATCTTATAGTTAGCAATCAGCTAACGATTAGATTTTCAAGAGCGTTTTTCAGTTGATTTTTTACAACTGAAAAATTCGGGTTAAAGATAGAAAAAACACCACATTTGCTGTCAAATAAAAAAACTGTTCTTTGTTGCAATTCCCGGCCCGATATTACCGTTTTAGCGCTAATTGGTCAGAAATAATAAAAAAAACATTATTTTTGTTAAACAGGAATAACTTAACGCATTGATAAACAGCAATAATCATATACGTAAATGGTATGCTCTTTATACCCGGTCACGGTTTGAGAAGGTTGTTGCCGGTGAACTGGCATTAAAAAATATTACAGCATACCTGCCGTTGGTTAAATTGCTCAGGCAATGGAGCGACAGGAAGAAATGGACTGCCGATCCACTAATCCGCGGGTATGTATTTGCCCTGCTTGGTAATCAGGAAATGAGCGCTGCGCTGTATACCCCCGGGGTTGTAAATTTCGTGAAATTTAATGGCGTACCTGCTGCTATCCCTGATTCCCAGATCCAATCCTTGCGCTTATTACTGGAGAGTGGTGAGCCATACGAAACGGCCGACCGGTTTTTTGCGCTTGGCGAACGGGTGATTGTCACCATGGGCAAACTGCGCGGCTTAACCGGCGAGCTTGTGCAGTACCGGGGCAGGCACAAGGTTCTATTGCGCATCGAGGCCATAAATCAGGTTTTTCTGGCCGATGTCAGTACCGCTTGTATCGAGAAAGAGAATCATTCCTTCTATACTTTGGCTACGGCTATGGTGTGAGGGCGACAGTTATATGGGTTTCAGACAGAATTATTTTTTAAACAGCCGCATCTAGAGATGTGACTGAAGTGGCGGAGCTATATCAATTTAAAAAAGGATAGTATGAGAACATTGCAAATGCTGATCGGGTGGTTGATGATTATCACGTTTTTTACCTCCTGCAATTCGTATCGTAAACTGGTGTATCTGCGAGAGGTTCAGATCACCGACTCGGCAGGATTGATCAGGGGCAACAAACCGGAATACAAATTGCAGCCCACCGACTTGCTGTATGTACGCATCATCACACAAAATGAGCAGATGAATATTTTGTTTAATCCCGATTTTCAGGACAGGACGAGCACGGGGCAGAATGATCAGAACACCTATCTGAAAAATTATCCGGTAGATGATTCGGGTTATATTAATTTACCGGTGATTAAAAAAGTTAAAGTTGCGGGATTGACAGTGCCGGAAGCACAACAATTATTACAGGAAACAGCTTTGATCTATTTGGCAGATGTACAGGTTACCCTGAAACTGGCTAACTTTCGCTTTGCAATTCTTGGCGAGGTGAAAAATCCGGGAGTTAAAAATGTTTTTGACGAAGAGGTTACTTTGCTTGAGGCCTTGGCTTATGGAGGTGATATAACCTATAACGGAAACCGGCAGGAAATTTTAATTATCCGGCGAACAGCTGATGGCTCCAAAACATTCAGGATTGATGCAACCATCGGCAGTTTAATCAGCGACAGGCAATTCTATGTCCAGCCCAATGATATCATCTATGTCCAACCCCTCAGGTCTACACTCTTCAGGGAAAGAGCATCTGACTACCTCTTTGTGGTTACTACGTTAACATCTACTATTTCAATGGCTGTTTTGATTCTTACCTTTTTAAATAAGTAATACCCGTTTGTATGGAAAAAGCAAACTTTTCACCTAATCCGTTTCTGTATCAGGAGGACACAATTGATTTTAGAAAATATATTTTTTTGTTTCTTTCCAACTGGTATTGGTTTGTTCTCACTATTCTGATTGCTCTGGGATTTGCCTATTATAAAAACCGTTATTCTCCTATTTTCTTTCAGGCAGCAGCTACTATCATTCTTGAAGATGGAGAAGGCCAGCAGGATGTGCTTATGCAGTTTCGCAGTATTCGCTACTTGCGTAAACAAATGGAATTACAAAACGAAACAGCTAAATTATTATCATACCGTTTGGCCAGGCGCACCATTAACCGGCTCGATTTTGATGTTGCATACACTGCCTATGGCCGTATTGTGGAACGAAAAATGTATCATGATGCAGCTATCAGAATTCAATTTGATACTGCTCATAAGCAGTGGATTGGCAAAGAAGTGTTTATTACCGAATTGTCTCCCAGCGAGTACCGGCTTGAGATTGATCAGGGTTATAATGTTAATAAAGTAATGCAATATGGAGAAGAATATGTTGACAGTAACTTTAAATTTACTGTGTTTCGTGAAAAGTCAAGACATAAAAAGTATTCGTTCCAGATACTCGACCGGAATGTTTTGGCTAATCAATATCGTAAGAAACTAACAGTAGATGCCGACGAACGGGAAACAGGCACAGTGATTACGCTTAAAGTAAAGGATGAAAACCCCGAACAGGCCGTAACGTATCTGAATACCCTTTGTGCCGAGTATATTAATTATGGACTGGAACGGAAAAATCAGATTGCAGATAATACAATACGGTTTATTGACGAACAGATTAATCAGATTATTGATTCGTTGAGGCGGACAGAAAGAGCCATGTTGAGTTTTCAGCTAAACAAAGGTGTGATTGACCTTACTCGCCAGGGCGAGATTGCTTTCGACCGGTTGAAAATGTACCACCAGCAAAAAACCGAACTAATTTTTAAACAAAAATATTTATTGTATTTGCAGGAATATATCCGCGACAGAAAGGATCCGCAAACGGTGATTACTCCTTCGATTGTAAATATTAGCGACCAATTACTTATCTCTCTGATTAACCAGATGGCCGAATTATATGCAGAGAAGGATGATATCAGCCATACGGCCCGCAAAGATAATCCTTCGCTCGAGTTGATTAATTCAAGAATTTCGGGCTTGCGAAACCAGTTGCTTGAAAGTATAAACAGCAATCTGAAAAACACTAAAATTTCTATTTCGCAGGTGGACGAAGAATTGAGTGCAATTACTTCCGAAATCCGTGAACTGCCTATTAATGAACAGGAAAAACTGAATATTGAGCGGAAATATGATATTAATAATAAATTCTACACCTTTCTGCTCGAGAAAAGAGCGGAAGCCGGAATCCAGAAGTCCTCGAATATCGCTGATAGCAGAATTCTGGATGAAGCACGCCTGGATAATATTCAGCCCATTTCAACCAATAAATCACTGAATTTATTAATTGCTTTATTTATCGGACTTTTTATTCCGGCTATGATTCTTTTACTAATTGACTATTTCAATAACCGGATTACAACACGTGAAGATATTGATAAAAACACATCCATACCGGTGATCGGTACACTGGGACACGATTACTCAGGGGCTGAACTGCCGGTGCATGATAATCCCAAATCACCGTTCACCGAATCATTTCGTCGTATCCGTACCAATCTGCAGTATATTTTACATGGTAACGATCAAAAGATTATCATGATTACCTCAACCATCAGCGGTGAGGGTAAAACATATATTACTGTTAATCTGGCCAGTATTATTGCTATGTCTAACAAAAAGGTGCTGCTGGTAGGTATGGACCTTAGGCGGCCTAAGCTGCATCGTATTTTTAACGTCGGGAATCATGCCGGTATCAGTACTTTCCTGATTGGTAATAACTCTTTTGATGAGATTATTGTGCCATTGAATGTGCCGAACCTTTTTCTTGCTCCGGCAGGGCCTGTTCCTCCTAATCCTGCCGAACTGCTCGAAACAGATAAACTGCTTGAATTTTTAGAAACAGCAAAGAAAAAATTTGATTATATTATTATTGATACTCCGCCGGTAGCTCTGGTTACCGATGCCCTGTTAATCGGGGAGCATTGTGATGCCAGTATTTTCATTGTCCGGCAGAAATACACCCATAAGGATGTGTTTGATATGATCAATATGCTTTATACCCAAAAGAAATTGAAAAATCTTAATCTTCTGATTAATGATATTAAAGTTTCTCAGGCCATGGGTTATAAATATTATTACGGCTATGGTTATAGTTATGGATATGGCTATGGTTACAGTTATCAGTATAAATACAGCTATGATTATTTTAATACTGAAAAAGAATTATCATTTCTTGACAAAGCTAAACGTTGGTTCAGAAGTGAAGGATAATATATCTGTATTTTTTTTAAAATGACTCATTCAATTAAAGATAAGATAATTTCTGCAGAGCAACTGCAAAATATCCGGCTGATACATCCCGGAAAAAAAATTGTTTTCTGTACCGGCTGTTTTGATATTCTGCAAAGCGGGCATGCTGTATTTTTTGACCAGTGCCGCGCATATGGCGATGTTCTTATTGTTGGTGTCGGACGCGATTCAACCATACGCGCCCTTAAAGGACCCGGCCGTCCGGTCAATCCCGAAAATAACCGGCTTTACCTTGTGGCTGCACTTGCAAGTGTTGATTATACTGTGTTGAATGATGATGTGGTAGGAGACGGGAAAATTGACTTTATTCAATTATGGAAATCATTTAAACCCGATATTTTTGTCCTTAATGACGATGACAGCGGTATTGAACCGAAGGCGCAATTATGCCGCCGCCTGGGTGTTGAGATGAAACTGGTGTCTCGCTCTGTGCCTCCTGACCTTAAACCAACATCCACAACTGCTATTATTGAAAAAATCAGTTTTCGTTTCAGGGCTCCTTTACGCATTGATTTTGCAGGTGGATGGACCGATGTGCCGGCTCTTCTGAACGGCAAAAAGGGATATGTTTCAAATCTGGCTATTAAACCTCATATTGAATTCAGTGACGGGGTATTTAATATGGCCGGTTATCCGCGGGGCAGCGGCATCAGTACCTCTACTGCTGTTGAGCTTTTAAAAATGATCAGCTCGAAAAACTATAATACAGATTCCAAAACATTAAGCCAATTAGCCGAGGATTTGTTTAATCTTGAAAACAAAGAACTGAACTGGGCTATAGGGCGGCAGGACCAGTATGCGCTGGTATTCGGCGGGTTTAATTGTTTTGAATTTGGTACCGATTATGCGCAGGATAGTGGTATTATTGTTCACCAGGAATATCTTGAGGAGTTTTATCAGGGTTTACTTCTGTTGCATACCGGTATTTCACGCAATGCTCAGTCGGCTGTTGAGGAGGTGTATCACAATTTTACCACTGCTGCAGGCAGGCAAGCCATTGACGATCTGGCTGCCTGTGGCCTGGCGTTTGCTAAAACTCTGGCTACCCGAAATTTTAATGAGGCAGCAATTATCATGTCTCGTAATTTTCATGCACAAAAAAAACTGGCGCCTTCTTCTTCTAATGCCGACCTGGATGCTATTTATTCTTATGCGCTCGATGTCGGCGCTGCCGGTGGTAAAATATGCGGTGCAGGCGGCGGCGGGGCATTTATTTTTTATTGTAATGACCGGAAAAATGTTCTGAAAAAAATAAAAGAAAAATTTACCGGATGTTTTGAGATTGATTTCCAGATCGAGTACAATAATATTAAACAATTAAATTCTCTGTAGGAGGTGAAAAGGGTGTCCCACAGATCTCACTGATTATAACGGATAGGGAAAAAACATCGTCT
>CAZRNJ010000023.1:0-17652 GCA_964601385.1 uncultured Bacteroidales bacterium
CCTAAACACCTTCGCAAAAGAGATCGAAAAACTCATACACGAAGCCATGCAAACACCCGAAACAGGCGTAATTGCTCTCATTCGCGGCATGATAGAACGTCCCGACCGCACCGCCATGATGCAAAAACCGCCAGTGCCAATGCTTTCGGTGATTGGCGCAAAAGACAACTATATTCCGCTTGAAATATCGCTGCAACAGGCGCGGCTGAATGAACAAAATGATATTTTGATCCTCGAAAACAGCGGACACATGGGCTTTATCGAAGAAAAAGAAAAATTCGTTTCATTTATTCGTAGCTTTATCCTTAAACATTACCCATCAACAAACCGCGCAGAATAAACCCCGATCTCAATATATACAGATTAAAGCAAAAATTAAATCACCATCATAGCATCGCCATAACTGCCAAAGCGGTATTTTTCGGCAATCGCTGTTTTATATGCTTTAAAACAGAGGTCGTATCCGGTAAATGCCGCCACAAGCATCAGAAATGATGAATAGGGAAGCTGGAAGTTAGTAATCAGCATCGTTGGGATCCTGAATTCGTAGGGCGGAAAAATAAATTTATTGGTCCATCCATCATAAGGTTTCAGATATCCCTGGGTTGAAACAGAACTCTCAAGAGTGCGTGCCGTTGATACACCTACAGCACAAATATTTTTCTTTGCATCAACAGCGCGGTTCACAATATCTACGGCCTCGTTGGGAATAATAATCCGTTCCGAGTCCATCTTATGCTTGGTAAGGTCCTCAACATCTATCGTGCGAAAATTTCCCATTCCCACATGAAGCGTAATCTCCCCAAAATTCACTCCTTTAATTTCCAGACGCTTCATCAGTTCACGACTAAAATGTAAGCCGGCAGTAGGAGCAGCAATAGCGCCCTCGTGCTTGGCATAGATGGTCTGATAACGCTCATTATCCATTGGCTCCACCTTACGGCGTATGAACCGGGGAATTGGTGTTTCACCCAAACCATAAAGCAGTTTCTTAAATTTTGGATAATCGCCATAATATAAAAAACGCAGGGTCCGTCCGCGCGATGTTGTATTATCAATAACCTCAGCGACCAACTCATCATTTTCGCCAAAATACAGTTTATTGCCAATACGGATTTTACGGGCAGGATCAACTAACACATCCCATAATTTTTGCTCACGATTGAGTTCCCGTAAAAGGAATACCTCTATTTTAGCACCTGTCTTTTCCTTATTGCCAAATAAACGGGCCGGAAAAACCTTAGTATTGTTAAATACGATTACGTCCCTGTCGGTAAAGTAATCTATCATCTCTTTAAAAATACAATGCTCTATTTTACCTGTTGAACGATTAACTACCATGAGTCGTGACTCATCACGGACTTTTGAAGGATACTGAGCGATTAATTCTTCAGGAAGTTTGTAGTGGAACTGGGATAATTTCATTTAAATAACATATTGATTAACAGACAATTTATGAATCTTGCATTTTTTTAGAGTGCAAATATACACCCATACCCCCCCCGATTGCAAGTTTTTTTTCAATTTCCTGCAAAGAAATAGCGTCCGAAATATCATAAGTTCCTGTTTTTGTGCGTCTTAATCCAATAAGTACGGCTCCTGTTCCTAATATTTCCCCCAGCTTAGATGTCCATGAACGTATATAAGTACCTGTACTGCAATTAATAATCACTTCCAAAACCGGGTAATTATATGTTTTTATAGCCGCTGAATAAATGGTAATTTGACGTTTTCCCATTTCAACTATTTGTCCCTTTCTGGCTGCCTCGTAGGCATGTTTTCCATTAAGCCGGATAGCAGAATAAACTGGCGGCTGTTGAATAAGTTCACCTGTAAGCTGACCGATAGCTGCCTTTACCTCTTCGTACTCAATCATCCCGTGGATGGTGTTAAACCGTAAAGGTGTTTCCATATCATAAGAATCAGAAACAGCGCCCAGAAAAATAGTTGCATAATATTCCTTATCTAGATTCTGATACAATGAAATCTGTTTTGTGGCTTTCCCGGTGCAAACAATCATCAGGCCGCTGGCCAGGGGGTCAAGTGTTCCGGCATGCCCTATTTTAATCCTCTTTACACCGGCAAAAGCCGAAATAATCCGACGCAGGCGACTAACTAAAAAAAAAGAAGTAATAAACAGCGGCTTATCCAATAAAAGCATACGTCCCTCGACAAATTCAGCCGGGTAATCTGGGATTATCATATCTTACAATCCGGAAACTAAAGAAATAATTCCAACAAAATAGCAGTATACAGCAAACCAAACCAGGCCACTTTTTTTAACGACTGTAATCATCGTTTTACAAGCGAAAAGCCCTGTAATGAAGGCAGCCAGAAATCCTACTGCAAGAACAGAAACATCTATTGCTGTATTGTTTGGTTGAGTAAGAGAAAAAAGTTTAAGAAAATTTACGCCGATAATCGGGACAAGAACCATCAGAAAAGAAAAACGCGTAACCTGTTCTCTGTCGCAACCCATCATTAACCCGCTGCTTATTGTGGTTGCCGAGCGTGATAATCCGGGTAAAACGGCAAATGCCTGTGCAATACCCATCACCAGGGCATGTCCAAAACCAACATCTTTGCTGTTATTTTTCTGAATGTATGAAAAAAAGAGAAACGTGCCCGTAAGCAAGAGCATACTGCCTATCAGCACAAGATTAGATGAAAATGTTTGCTCAACCTTCTTTTCAAAGAATACGCCTACAATTAACACCGGGATCATTGAGATCACAATTTTTACAAGGTATATAACCGAATCGTTCATCTGAAAACGAAATGCATCACGCAACAATTTTACAATTTCAGAATAAAAAACCACGATTGTGCTAAGTACTGTGGCCCCATGTACAACAACCACAAACAAAAGATTCTCCTGGTCGGGCATACCCAATAAAACGCGACCTAATTCAAGATGACCGTCACTGGAAACAGGCAGAAATTCTGTAAGACCTTGTATAATACCTAAAACAATAGCTTGAAAATATGTCATGCTTACTTTGTTATTCCGGCTTTTCGTCCGGTCGCTTCATAATGGCATAAATCTCGAATGCATATCCGAAAATAACAACCAGAGGAGCAAGCGTAAGACGGCGGAAGTTGAATATTTCGGGATTAAATTCATCGGGAGTTGCGGCTTTCCCGCCTATCATCAATACAAAACCAATTACAATAATACCAAAACCGATAGCCATCAGTTTATAATTTTCGGCGGTCAGAGGAAAGTCAATGCTTTTCTGTGGTGTTTTTGTCTGAATAGATTTTTTTGCTGCCATATTTTTTCTTGTTTAACGACAAATATAAGCTAATAGTATAAATGATCAACCTTAATATTCAAAAACTTGTTTACGGCAAAAAAGGTTGAGAACATACTGATAAAAATCCCAATAAAAAAGATAAAAGCAATAAGTAATCCGATAATCAGAGGATCGTTAAGCGACATAAGGTCGCCGATCTCAATCTGGATAAAATAAGATAATAGCGCAACCAGCGTTGTAGCAACAGCGCCGGCAATGAGTCCATGCAGAATACTTTGGTTAAGAAATGGCCTCCGGATATAACTTCTGGTCGCCCCGACAATCAACATAGTATTAATAATAAATCGTTTTGAATAAACAGCAAGACGGATTGTATTATTGATGAGCGTAACAGCAATTAAAAACATCAGTACACCAAACAAAAGAATAATGATGCTAAGTTTTCGCACATTCTCATTTACTAGATGAACGAGTGAGCGCTGATAATAAATCTCCTTTACCTGCGGGAATGCCTGCATTTCCTTTTCAAACTGGGCTATGCTTTCAGTATTCGCATAATCGGCAAACAAGCGTACATCAATGGATGCCAAAAGAGGATTATATCCGAGGAAGCCAATAAAATCTTCACCCAGTTCTTTCTTCAGGTCTGCGGCTGCCTGCTCTTTTGTAATGTAACGGGTAGATTTAACATAGGGCCGTGCATCAAGGAGTTTTTGCAGCCGGAAGATATCGGCCTGACGAACATCTTCCTTAATAATAACAGAAAATCCGATATTCTCTTTTACATAAGCCGCAATTTTCTGTGCATTGAGAAAGAGCAATCCGGCCATACCAACCAAAAACAACAATAAAGAAATACTTGCCACCATTGCAACATAGGCCGATGCCAGACGACGCCGGCTAACATTATTTTCGTCTCGTACCATTTATCCTTTTGCGAACGAATAAAAAATTATGAAAAAAATTAAAAATTCAAAATCTCAATCCATCCAAACGTATCCTCCCGGTCGCCGAACTGTATTGCAGTAAGACGTTTGTATAATTTTTCACAAACAGGGCCTGCATTATCGCTGGTACAATAGGTGTATGTTTTATTCATCTCTTCGTCCACAATTTTACGGATGGGTGAAATAATAGCTGCTGTACCGCAGCCGCCAGCTTCCTGAAACGTTTCAAGCTCCTCAACCGGAATCTGGCGTTGTTCAACCTTCATTCCTTCATCTCTTGCGAGATCCATCAAGCTCATATTGGTGATTGAAGGCAACACCGAATCTGATTTGGGAGTAACATAAATATTATTCTTAATTGCAAAGAAATTTGATGGACCACATTCGTCAATATATTTTTTCTCTTTCGGGTCAAGATAGATAACCGATGTATATCCCAGTTTTTTGGCTCTGTCCAATGAACGTAAACTGGCGGCATAATTTCCACCGACTTTAATATTTCCGGTGCCCTGAGGGGCCGCACGGTCGTAATCGCGGCATAACAGATAATCGCCGGGCTTAAAGCCAGATTTAAAATATGGCCCAACCGGAGTTACAAAAACCATAAAAAGGTATTCTTCAGATGGCTGAACACCGACGATAGGACTTACACCAATCAATAAGGGGCGAATATAAAGCGTTGCGCCGGTGCCATAGGGTGGCACAAATCGTTCATTTAATGCAACAGCTTTCTTAATACAGGCGCCAAATAATTCTTCCGGAACACCCTGCATCAGAATGCCGTCGGCTGAGCGACGCATCCGGCGGGCATTCTCCTGCCATCTGAATAAACGAATCTGATTATCCTTGCCCCGATAGGCCTTTAATCCTTCAAATGACTCCTGCCCGTAATGCAGGCATGTAGAGGCCATTGGCATTGTTATCTCTTCGGATGTGGATACTTCAGGCTCACTCCACCGTCCGTTACGGTAGTAACTCCGCACATTGCAATCGGTCTTTACATAAGCAAAAGGTAAATTTTTCCAATCGAGATCCGCTAATTTAATTGTCTTTCCCATAAAATTCATAATCAGCCACAAAAATAATAAAATAGCCCTCTCATTATCCTTTCCCGGCAGGTTATTTATAAAAAAAATAGCGGAACATCATTTTTCCGGTGAAACACAAACTTGATGAGGACAAGACCTATCGGACACACTGTTTAACTGAAGCATCACGGATGCAAGATAAACAAGCGCAACAGGAACCATAAACCGTGAACAACCGACAGGACCCGAAAGAAACGAAACGTAAATCAAAATAAAGAGAAACAAGCCCCTTATAACCATTGAAATTTTACGGTTAAATAAAAACTGAATAAACAATATTATCTTTATCAGATTAACCAGAAACACCACAAACAGCAATACAAGTAAACCGATATTCATTTTACTAAAATAACTGATCAGTCCGTGCCATCCATAATGCAATAACTGATACTGTAATCCGTGCAGGTTAAGACGTTCAGCATTAAGAATACTGTAAATATCGAACCTGCCCGGATCAATAAAAAAATAAATCATTCCTTTCAGATGAAGGATTGCATAAGTAAACCAGTCGGCAAAAATAAGCTCCTTTGATACTTTCCTGAAATAGATCTGTTGTTCTTTGTATTCCTTTATCAATGATGCCTGCCGGTCAATCGAGTCAATGATCTGTTTAGCCGTTTCGGGCTCATAATGGGCCTGTAACAGCATAAAAGCATTGTAATTATAAATATTCAATGTCGTTATCCCCGAAAACTCGGCATATCCTGTACGCTGCTTATTCCATTGCATATAACCCACAACCATTAGCAGAGGAATAAATGCCGTCAGTATTAAAATCCATTTTCTCTTCCTCAATCCATAAAAGAAAACTCCTAAAAAATTGGGAAACACAAGCAAATAGAACACCGGCTTGGTAAACAAAGCAGCAATCAGTGAAAACGTGTAACCCCATACATCGCCATTGCTGTAATGATAAAAAAGACGAACCAGAAAGACCATCATCAGGATAATAAAAAACTGTACGAGAATTTCACTCATGATCATATTGGCATAGATAATCTGGGATGGAGTTGACAGAATAAAAAAAAGTAAAAAAAGATCATTGCGTTTGTTATAGCCAAGCTGCAACAGAAGATTCCGCATCAAAATCAGATTCATCACTGAAAGGATATTTTGTATAAATACAACAAACAAATCGCTATTAATAATTGTTTTACAGAGCAAAATAAAAAAAGGATAAACCGGAGGCCGGAGCGTTAGGTATATCGGGACAATGGGTTTCGATAGATCAGCACAATAAGATATACCGTAACTTTTAATATTGAATGCCTGCGTCAAGTATTCGCGGGAATCAACCATATACAAATGGTTGTTCGCTATCTGATAAAAAAACACCAAAAGGTGCAAAAAAATTATCGTAAGATAAAAATAGTTTTTTTTAAAAAAACTTTTCATACAGGTTATCAGTGGTGCAAGTGTAATAAAATTTTCCATTATTCTTTCCATACATATCCGGTTCATTTCAAAAAATAATCGTTGTAAGCAATCGCAAAGAGCCATTAAAGAAATCTGCCTGATAATTATTCATTTAAAAAATATTACTTTTGGCCACAGAAAAAACGAATCACTATGAATCAGGATGATGTATTTAAAAAATTAGTTTCTCATTGTAAAGAATATGGGTTTATATTTCAATCAAGTGAGATTTATGACGGATTAAGCGCAGTATATGATTATGCACAAAACGGATCGGAATTAAAATTTAATATCCGCCGCTACTGGTGGGATGCCATGGTTAAACTGAACGAGAATATTGTAGGTATTGATGCCGCGATTTTCATGCATCCGGAGACATGGAAGGCCTCCGGCCATGTTGATGCATTTAACGATCCGCTGATTGATAACCGGGATTCAAAAAAACGGTATCGTGCCGACAACCTGATTGAAGAATATCTGCAAAAACTACAAGAAAAGATAGATAAAGAGATTGAAAAAGCAGCTAAAAAATTTGGCGAACAATTCGACCGCGCCAAATATATCAGCACCAATCCACGGGTATTGGAATATACAAAAAAACTGGAAGACATCACAACCCGCACGAATAAGGCGCTTGCTTCTGATGATTTAACCGAACTCAAACAGATTATTGTTGATTGTGAGATTGTATGTCCGGTGTCCGGATCACGCAACTGGACGGAAGTCCGGAAATTCAATCTGATGTTCGACACTCAACTGGGTTCTGTAAGCGATGAGTCGAGCACCATATATCTCAGGCCAGAGACCGCACAAGGCATTTTTGTTAATTATCTGAACGTACAGAAAACAGGCCGAATGAAAATTCCATTTGGTATCGCGCAAACCGGCAAGGCCTTTCGTAACGAAATTGTAGCACGGCAATTTATTTTCCGGATGCGTGAATTCGAGCAGATGGAGATGCAGTTCTTTGTTCCTCCGGGCACTGAGCTTGATTGGTTTGACCAGTGGAAAGAAACCCGCATGCGCTGGCATAAAGCATTAGGGTTAGGCGACGATAAATACCGCTTTCATAAACACGAAAAACTTGCCCATTATGCTAATGCTGCCTTTGATATTGAATTTGCTTTCCCTTTCGGATTTAAAGAACTGGAAGGGATTCACTCGCGTACCGACTTCGACTTGTCGCAGCATGCCAAATATTCCGGGAAAAAAATAACTTATTTTGATCCGGAACAAAACCAGAGCTATATTCCATATGTTATCGAAACATCAATCGGCCTTGACCGTATGTTTCTCGCTGTTCTCTCGGCATCCTATACTGAGGAAAAAGTAAAGAATGACGAAGCGGAAGGAGAAGAACGTGTTGTACTTAGTATCCCGCAGGCACTGGCGCCGGTTAAAGCCGCTGTTTTTCCTCTCGTAAAAAAAGACGGATTACCTGAAAAAGCCATTGCACTCTTTGACGAATTAAAATACGACATCAATTGCCAGTACGAAGAAAAAGACACCATTGGCAAACGATACCGCCGGCAGGATGCTATTGGCACTCCCTATTGCATTACCATTGATCACCAGACACTAACCGATGACTCGGTTACCATCCGTGAAAGAGATTCGATGAAACAGGAACGGGTACCCATAGGAGCAGTCGGAAAAATCATTGGCCAGAAAACCAGCATGACTGATTTATTAAAAAAACTTTAATTATACAGAACTGCTCCACAACGTTTATTTACACGATAAATATGGAATACGTTTCGATCTGTAATTACCACGTATGAAATCTCTTCTGATCATCACATACTATTGGCCTCCGGCCTCAAGCCCCGGAGTATACCGTTTTCTGAAATTCTGCAAATATTTGCCTGACTTTGGCTGGAGGCCTGTAGTGTTAACTGTCAGAAATGGGAGTTATCCGGCATACGATCCTTCCCTTTTAAAAGAAATACCCGAGGGGCTTAAAGTATATAAAACACCAACCATTGAGCCATTCGCCTTGTTTAACCGGCTTTCGGGGAAAAAAGGCAAATCGGTACCGGTTGAAATAACACCTTCCAAAACGAACACCTCCTTGTTGAACCGTCTCATGTTCTGGATACGTGCTAACTGGTTTATTCCTGATGCGCGTATCGGATGGAAATGGTTTGCAGTTAATGCCGCTATAAAAATTATCCAATCAGAAAAAATAGATGCAGTTATTTCTACCGGCCCGCCACACAGCACTCACCTGACAGGCCTTGCATTAAAAAAGAAAACGGGAATTCCGTGGATTGCCGATTTCCGTGACCCATGGACAAACATTTTCTATAACGAACATTTCCCACGCACACCCCGTACCATAGAAAAAGACAAGAAACTGGAAGACACCGTTGCAGCCACAGCCGATGCTGTTGTTGTTATCAGTAACGGACTAAATAAGGAATTCCGGGAGAGGGCGCGGCGAATCGAAACTATACACAACGGCTTTGATACAATTGATATGCCCTGCCGAACCAATGAAAAAACACCCCGGTTTGTGATGACATATATTGGCAATATGCCGGCCAACCGTAATATACCAATGGTTTGGCAAGCATTAGCTGAACTGAAAAATGAATTAAAAAACTTTTCAAAAAATTTTACGCTGATGCTCATAGGCAGCATTGATCAAACAGCCATAGACGACCTGCAAGCTGCCGGCATCGGTGATATAATCAACATCCGAAGCTATATCCCACACGATGAAGCGGTACGCATCATGTCAAATACAAACATGCTGTATTTCATGATTAATCAGGCAAAAAACAATTCACTCATTATTACCGGTAAACTGTTTGAATATCTCGCCAGTTGCGCCCCAATGGTCTCCGTTGGCCCTGCTGATGGTGACGCAGCAAAACTGATCGAAGAGGCCGGTCGCGAAAAGATGATTGAATATTCCAATAAAGATGGTTTTAAATCAGTTGTTTCCCGGTATTATAATCAATGGATGCAAACCCGTCAGCTTGAAGTGCTTCCCTGCACGCAAATCGAACAATTCAGCCGCAAGGAACTTACAAAAAAACTGGCTGCATTGCTGGATTCGCTGGTATTAAAATAAGAGCACAACTCTTATCGCTAATCTCTGGCGGAATTAGCAAATCAATTTCTTCAGCCACTGGCACCATATATCAATGCCATTACCATTTCGTGCCGAGAGTTCAATAAACTGTAGTCCCGGATTGATTCGCAATGCATATTCTTTTAACCGGTCTGTTGAAAAATCAACATAGGGCAACAGATCCGTTTTATTAATGATACAGAGCTGTGATGTACGAAACATATCCGGATATTTCAACGGTTTATCATCGCCTTCGGTTACGCTGATTATCACAATACGCCTTGATTCACCCAAATCGAACATTGCCGGACACACCAGGTTGCCAACATTCTCGATAAACAGCACACTATTCTCCTTCAATTTTAGCTGATGCATTGCACGGTAAATCATTGATGCATCAAGATGACAACCGCTTCCTGTATTTATTTGTACGGCCTGTGCGCCGGCTGCCAAAATTCGTTCGGCATCATTCGTTGTTTGTTGATCTCCTTCGATCACTGCAACAGATAACTCATCATGCAGATTCCGGATTGTCTGCTCCAACAGCGTTGTTTTGCCTGAACCGGGAGAACTAACCAGATTTAATGCGATAATACGCTTTGCCTCAAAAAATCCACGGTTATGTTCTGCCTGAAGGTCATTTGCACTTAGTATCTCTTTCTCAATCCGGATCATTTTAGCTTCTCCGGAACTGACCACAGCATGGGTATGGTTCACATCCTTATGATAATCGTGGTGATGCTTATCATGATGATGTTTATGGTGATGATCATGGTGTTTGTCATGGCTGTGTTTTTTGTGGTGATAATGACTGTCATGATCATGGGATTGTTCATCATGTGAATGATATCCGCTTTCCGGATGTTTATGCAAAATCTGTTCCTTGCCATCCGGTCCGGTTATCCGTATCTGATCATTATTCTCGCATCCGCATGTATCGCACATAATCAACTATTTTCAGCAAAGTTAATCATTTGTCAAATCAAATGCTCATGCTTTTTATCATGGTTTGAAAAACACTTACTATAGAACTGCAAAATAGCAGGCCAACCATTGTCGAACCAATTGCAAAACAAGGATAACATCCTTTAATAGAATTCTTCCGAAATTATTCAATTTTCAGATTAGTTGCAATAATTTGCTTTTTAATAAATATATTAAAATTTGGTATGATCGAAAAAGTGTTATTTCAATCACAATTATATTCATCCCAACTAAAAAAAATAGTTATATTTGTTCAAAAAACAGCACAATTATGGACTTTGTAAAAGAAATACTGGAACGAAAAGGTCAGGAGTACTATTGGGTTACTCCCGAGACCAAAACTGTTGATGCGTTAGGGCTGATGGCTGAAAAAAATATCGGCGCCATATTGATTCTGCGCAATGGTAAAATAGCAGGCATTTTCTCCGAGCGGGATTTTGCGCGTAAAAGCATCGCTAAAACCGGCTCCACCCTCGAATTGCCCGTGTCGGAATTCATGTCTCCTATTATGTACACGGTAAACATTAAAACCACTGCCCGTGAGTGTATGGAGCTGATGACAGATAAACATGTACGTCATCTTCCTGTGATGGATGACGAGAAACTGCTGGGCATTATTTCAATTGGCGACATTGTCAATAAAATAATGAACGATCAGCGTAAGATGATCTCATACCTTGAGGACTATATCGTCAGGGGTTAAAACTATTCGGCAGTTACTGATTTAACCTGCAATTCACGACCACTGATCACGCTAACCGCTGTGCTATTGCATTTCGGACAAGCATTATAGTATTCCTCCGCAGCAAATTCAGTGTGACATGCATTACACTTTACTCTGCCCGGAACTTCAATAATAATCAATTCAGCGCCCTCCGCCATGGTATCTTTAACTGTTGCTGTCATGGCGAATTCCAGCGCTTCACGCACCACCCCCGACCAAACACCGGCCTCAATGGTAATGGATGTAACACGTGAACAACCGGCCTTTGTCGCTTCGGCAACGGCGATCTCAACAACACTTTGGGCTAACGACAATTCGTGCATACTCAACAAATTCGAGGCAACTGTTCGCCGGCCAGCATATCCATTATTCTCTTACCGCCAACAACTGTATTTAATATCACTCTGGGTTTTTCAGTACCGGTAATTTCACCGATAACTGCAGCGTCTTTCCCTTCAGCCATTGACTGCATAATCTGTACTGCCTTTGTACTGTATGCTGCCGGCACCACCATTACTACTTTCCCTTCGTTAGCTACATACAAGGGATCAAAACCAAACACCTCGCAAATCCCCCGCACACTATCATCAATTGGTATATGCTCTTCATCAAGTGATATGCCAAGTTTTGTCATTCCGCAAAGTTCAACCAACACAGTTGCCAATCCACCACGGGTTGCATCGCGCATAAATGACACGGGGACCTCCTCTGTAACGGCACGAATCAATGAATACAACGAGCCGCAATCCGATTCCACCGGTGTATGATAGTGTAATTGCTCGCGGCTGCTCATCACCGCCATCCCATGATTGCCCAACGATCCGTTTACAATTATCTTATCACCCGGTCTACATTCGCCGGCTCCGGCTATATGTTTAAACTTTTTATCTAAAACACCTACTCCGGATGTAGTAATAAATATCTTGTCACATTTTCCTTTATTCACCACCTTGGTATCACCTGTAACGATAAGTACCCCTGCCTTCTTTGCTTCAGCAGCCATGGATACGACTATCTCCTCGAGCCGGTCAAATGCGAAACCCTCCTCAATAATAAACGACGCAGAAAGATATAACGGTTGTGCTCCGGTAACAGCAATATCATTTACGGTACCGCATACCGCCAGTTTGCCAATGTTACCGCCGGGAAAAAAAACAGGATCAACAACATAACCATCAGTTGTAAAAACAATATCATTACAATCAATATGCAATAATGCCGAATCAGTAGACCTCATCAGTGGCTCGTTATTAAAATGTTTTAGAAACACCGATGCAATAAGCTCGTGCGACAATTTGCCGCCACTACCATGTCCGAGAAGAATAGTTGACTTATTCATTTCCATATAAATAATATGCAGCACAAGCGCCTTCACCTGATACCATACATGCACCTATGGGAGAAACAGGATTACATGCTGTGCCAAATAATTTGCAATCGGGAGGAATTTTTTGTCCTCGTAAAATCTCGCCACAAATACAACCCTTGGGCTCAGAAGATGGCTTAACCGAAACAGGAATATTTATTTCGGCATCAAATGATTTATATTTATCCTTTAACCGCAGGCCGCTAAGGGGTAAAACACCCAATCCGCGCCACCAGTCATCACACGGCTCAAACACATTATTCACCATTTCTCTTGCTTTCATATTTCCCTGAGGTTGTACAACACGGGTATACTGTATTTCCACCTTGGGCTTATTCGCATTTACCTGCCGTACCAGCATAAGTATTGACTGAAGGATATCCACCGGTTCGAAGCCCGATATCACAACAGCTTTGCCAAAGTTAGAAGCAATGGCAGTATATATTGATGTTCCGGTAACTGTTGAGACATGGCCTGGCGCAACATAACCGTCAATAGCCACACCTTCATCAATTAGCGCAGCCATAGCCGGAGGCATCACTTTATGAGAACTGAGCAAAAAAAAGTTTTTCAGTTGCTGCTCCTCGGCTTTTAGTATCCCTGCAGCGCTCATAGGTGTTGTTGTCTCAAATCCAATGCCAAGGAAAATAATCTTTTTCGACCGGTTTGCTTCGGCCACGGCCAGTGCCTCGACAACCGAATAAACAATCCGGACATCAGCGCCATTGGCTTTCTGCTGAAGTAATGACGAATCAGAACCGGGAACACGAAGCAGATCGCCATAACTACACACAATCACATCATCCATACGACTGTATTCAACCGCCTTATCAACAAACTGCTGCGAAGTTACACATACCGGACATCCGGGGCCGGAAAGCAGTTTCACCTGTGCAGGAAGTAAAGAAGGAAGACCAAATTTATGAATAGCCATTGTATGACCACCACATACTTCCATAAACGACATCGGCCTGGTTGCCTGAATTGAAATTTGCTCTGACAGTTCTTTTGCCAGTTTCCGGTCGCGATATTCATCAATATATTTCATTCAAACGTATTATAATTAATCAATTTGTCTCGTGGATTATCCAAATAATATTCAATATCGTATAATAACGGTTTGTGCATAAACATTTCATTCGAAAATACTTTTTAACACAAAATGAATGTTCAGCTAACTATCCTCTTTCACAATTCCGGCAATCTTCAGATACTTTAATGTTTCCTGTGCTTCCTGATCACTGATTTTCTGTAATGCAAAACCAGAATGAACAAGCACATAATCGCCTGGTTTAATATTTTCCACCAACCGGAGATTTGCTTCGATCAGCGATCCACCAATAGACACCCGGGCTGTTTCACCTTCAATGGACATCACTCTGCATGGTATACTCAAACACATAACTGCCTCCTTTTTGCTGCTATTAATAATTGTCCTAAAGAAATTCCTCCATCATTTGCAGGAATTTCAGAATGCGAAAATACTTTAAATCCACGGTATATCAAACCTGCCTCTGATTGTTCGAGCAGATAACGGTTTTGAAACACACCGCCGGATAGAACCACTTTGTTTATTGCAAACTCATTTCTCATCTGTTCGGCAATAGTAAAAATATATTCAGCCACAGTATTATGAAATTTAGCTGAAATAACTGTTTTATCTGTTCCATCAACTAAATCATTTGTGATCTGTTTAATTAATAACGGCGTATCAAATATTTTATTGAAAGGTACGGAATAAAACTGATCTGTATTTTGATGCAAAGCATTTTCAAGCCGCATAGGGGCTTCGGCATGAAAAGATGAAACAGTACAATAATTTAAGATGGCAGCAACAGCATCGAACAGCCGTCCGGCAGATGAACACAGAGGTGCATTAATTTTCTTATCAATAGCTTCAATCACTGATTCTATCTGGGATGAGGGGATCGTCCTCAAAAAATCAACAGGTAACTCCAGCATTGAACGGCCCAACGCAGCATATAAAAAAGATACTGCTGAACGCCATGGTTGTTCAACTGCTTTGTCTCCTCCCGGTAAGGGTATTGATTTAAAATGGGCAAAACGAACCATCTCGTTCAGGTCGCATTTTAAAACCTCTCCGCCCCATATCGTTCCATCGGTTCCATAACCGGTACCATCAAAACTAATGCCTGTAACCATCTCATCTAAACTATGTTCGGCCATACATGAGCCAATATGTGCATGATGATGCTGGATATAAACAACCGGTAATCCGGTTTCGAGGGCATAACGGGTCGAAAGATAATCCGGATGCATATCACATGCGATTAAAGAAGGAGAAAAACGGAATAGTGTTTTAAACCGTTCGATTGTTTCGGTGTAAAAATCAAATGTATCAGCATTTTTCAGGTCGCCGATATGTTGACTGAGGATTGCATTTTCTGCTTTTCCTATAGCAAATGTATTTACCAATTCTGCTCCGGTGGCAAGAATCCCTTCGGTATTAACCGTCAGTTTTACCGGCGCAGGCACAAAGCTGCGTGAGCGTCTTATAAGCCGGTGCCGCTTACCCGCGACAAAAAGTACCGGATCATCAACGCGGTTAACAATCACCCGATTATAGCTGATCACCCCTGCAGTAACCGGTCCAAACACCTGATGCGCTTCATGGTCATCGGTAATTATCGGCGCATCTGAAAGATTAGCACTTGTCAGTACAATTGCCGGAGTGGTAAGTTTCTCAAAAAGCATGTAATGAAAAGCCATATAGGGCAACATCGCGCCGGTAGTATTTAACCCGGCGCTCACCATAGGTGCAAGCGGGCGACGTGTTTTCAAAAGCACAACCGGTCGCTGCCATGAAGAAACAAGGTTTCGTTCCTCGTCGGACAAAAATACAAATTCGTTCATCTCTTGCGGATTTCGAAACATAACAGCAAATGGTTTAGCATCGCGCTGCTTGATTTTTCGTACTTTTTCCACTGCCTCCGGTTGCAATGCATCACAACAAAGGTGATAACCACCGGTGGCTTTAATAGCAAGAACCTCTCCACTATTTAACAACCGTGCTGCCTCATCAATAATCTGCCCGATTTCCGGGATTTGACGCTCTTTGCAAACCATTAAATATGAAGGGCCGCAATGATTACACGCAACGGGTTGGGCGTGAAACCTTCTGTCTGTAATCATTTTATATTCCTTTTCACATAAATCGCACAGAACAAACGACTTCATGCTTGTGCGTTCGCGATCGTAAGGCAACGACTCAATAATAGAGAACCGCGGGCCACAATGCGTACAATTAATTAACGGATAATTGATCCGGTGCGGTTGAACCTGCAAATCAGTTAAACAATCATCACAAACAGCTATATCCGGACTAATCTCGGTTACTTTATCAGAGTACTCTGCACTTGGAAGTATCTCGAAAATACCTGAGCTCTTCTCGTAAGTCACCACTTCGTCAATAGCGTAAATTTTAGATGCAGGTGGTCTTTCATTATAAATACGCGATATAAAGCCACGCACCTGTAATGGCTCTCCCTGCACCAAAACCTCGACATTGGCGCTGGTATTGCGCACCCAACCTTTCAGTCCCTGTTCCTTTGCAATCCGGTAGATAAAAGGACGAAAACCAACTCCCTGCACCAATCCGCTAATTGTCAGCCGTACGCTAATAAAATTTACATTCGGAAACACTTTGTTATAAATTATTATTTCATCCTATCACAATATAAAAAACGATATGCAAGCCGTTTTATTAAAAAATTCAATATCTATTTTCATATTCTTTCAATTTACAGCTATAAGTATAAGATGGTATACTCCAATTCAGGGTAAACACTTAAATCGAGCATATACATCAGTATTAAAGAGATTTATTCCTATCTAAACATTAATCAAAAATAGTTTGCTGAATTTGTATAAAAAAATAAAAATAATAAATACTTTTGTGAGTGTGAAAAAAATAACAATAATCAGTTTGATTAACGATGAAGAACACGATTAATGAAGTACTTGCACGGTACAATAAAGATGCCGGCCGTTTAATGGATATTTTGATTGATATTCAAAACGAAGCCGGATATATCAGCAACGATGCCATTTCAACCATCAGCAAAGAATGCTGCATTTCGTCTGCTGATGTAGATCAGACGATCTCATTCTATCATTTTTTCTCCCGTGTACCGCGAGGGAAGTATACTATTTTTCTCAATACCAGTATTACCAGCTATATGGCTGGTCGTGATGAAGTTGCCCGTTGCTTTGAAAAAGAAGCGGGATGTAAATTCGGTTCAGTTTCAAAAGACGGACTGATAGGATTGTTCGAAACGGCCTGCATAGGTATGAATGATCAGGAACCGGCAGCGCTGATCAATGGTATAGTTTTCACACGGCTCACTCCGTACAGAGTGCGGGAGCTTGCAGCCGGTATGAGAGCCGGAAAAAATGTAAACCAATTGATTGCAGAAAGTTACGGAGACGGAAAAAATGCCGATATCCGTACTATGGTCTTTAATAACATCCGAAAAACAGGCCCGGTGCTCGATTCATCCTATATTCCGGGAACAGTACTAAAAAACAAACTCTCAACCCTTACGGCCGAACAAGTAATCGGCGAGATCAAAAACTCCGGTATGCGCGGACGCGGCGGCGCCGGATTCCCTACAGGTTTGAAGTGGGATTTATGCCATCGCTCAAAAGGAAACACTAAATATATTTTCTGTAATGCAGACGAAGGAGAACCCGGAACATTTAAAGACAGGGTAATTCTTACTGAACGTCCCCTGCTGCTTTTCGAAGGCATGGCTATTGCCGGTTATGCTA
>CAZRNJ010000024.1:0-17520 GCA_964601385.1 uncultured Bacteroidales bacterium
TTATAAAGCTTCGGACATGAATATTATTAAACGCCTCATAACGATTGCACATAACTATCTTATATCCGGCTTAATGGTTATCTTATATTGCTTAAATGAATGTATAACCGTACTTTTATGTTATTATAAATCATCAAATGGCGATTTAATGTTTTGTAAGCTTTTCTGACTTACATGGGTGTATATCTCTGTTGTTTTACTGCTCTTATGGCCAAGTAATTCCTGAATATACCTTAAATCAGTGCCGGCCTCGAGCAAATGGGTGGCATACGAATGCCTTAACCAATGCAGTGTGGCTGGCTTTTTTACCTGTCCGTAATATAATGCTTTCTTAAATACTTTTGCCAAACTTTCTTCTGAATACCTTGTGTTTTCTTTCTGCCCCTCAAACAGCCATGTTTTGGGCTTGTATACTATATAATATTCCCGAAGCATATTAATCGTCTTGTCCGAAATAGGCACCTGCCTGTCTTTCTTCCCTTTGGCATTTCGTATAATCAATACATGTCGTTTCGAATCTACATCACTTATTCTTAAACTAAGTAATTCGCCCCGTCTTAAACCACAGGCATATATTAAACTAAGCATTGCCCTGTGCTTCAGATTCCTGGGCGAATCCAAAATGGCTTTCACTTCTTCTTTACTTAATACATTGGGTAGTTTTTTTTCATGCTTCGGCCTGTGAATCAGCGTAATATCTAATTGGGTGGTTTCAATTTCCAGAAAAAATAATTTAATCGCATTTACTACCTGATTCTGAAATGAAGATGAATATTCGTTGCGTAAAATATATTCGTTGTTAAAACGAATCACATCTTCGTGATTAATTTCATTAATAACTTTATTTGAACAAAACTTAAAAAAAGTAGTTAATGCATCGGTATATGTTTTTATGGTATTTTGGGAATATCGCCGACTGTTTAACCACTCTTTAAATTTTGTGATTTTTATGGATTGTTCACTGGTTAGTGTATTCGTTTTTTTGTCGTTTATACTTGTTTTCTGGGTGTCCAATAATTCTTTTGTGTCAATCTCTGCAATGTCCTTAAATACCATATAGAGATCAGCCATATTTTTTGGGTTGTTGGCAATATGCCAGCATATTTTACTCTGACTCCACCGGGCATCATTAAATGTTTTTACCAGGGCAATTAATGTGTCGTCTTTGGGAAAGAATAATCCTAACCGGTTTTGACCTTTATGTTCAAATGCAACTATCTTTATTATCCGGTTAGATATAGGGTTTGCAGATACTATCATGGTTAGTTTAATTTGCAGTGGATTTTCAAAGATAATTTTTTTTGAAGATTTTCAATTATATATGCAGAAAATTTTTTATGGCTAAAATTATTGTTACAATAATGTTACTGCCGGCCGGCAAACAATATACAACGCAGGAAACTTTAACTGTGTGGATTGCGGAGGAAGAGGGATTCGAACCCCCGGTCCCAATTGCTTAGGACAACGGTTTTCAAGACCGCCGCGTTAGACCGCTCTGCCATTCCTCCGGCTGCAAATATATAACTTATTTCAATTACAGTAAAACATGTTCTGATAACAGACAGACAAACAAAAAAGCTATTTAGTATTGGCACTATTTGTCTTATTAACTTAATTTACAATGAATTATAGTTATGATTAATAGTGATGAAATTGTCCTAATTAAATCAGATTATTCACCTTTGCTATCGAAACAATTGTTGCTCCGGTAATTCCGAGTGATAATATCTCCTTAAGAAATGCAGAGTACAAATATATTCAACTTCAATTAACATAACTCTATTGATTATTCGTAATACTCAAATTTCATAATCGCAGTAAACTAATCCCGATACATTACACTACCGAAATGGAGGAGTTTAATAATCCGATGATTATCTTAAAAAATAATTTAATTCTGATTTTTCAGTTAATAAATTTCAACTAAAAAACGCTTATGAAAATCTAATTATTAGCTGATTGCTATACAGTAAGATTTTCTAATGCGGAATCGCTTTTGCGTAGCTTGTGCCTCTGTTGAAGCTTCAGCGGCACGCTGACAGCGGAGCAAAGGGTTGCCGCGTTAATGTAATAGAAGTGTTGGTTATAGTGCTTATAAGGAATTTCTATTGCAAAATCGCGGTTTAATATTGATTATTCGTCAACTCTATTGTGAAGTAGTTTATTTAATAAAATTCAATAACGAGTGTCTTTTCGATGATAATTCATTTGGAAAAACAGATTAAAAATTTTATATTTGTTAAACATTATATTTTTACTAACCCTAAAAATTTGATATTTATGAATAAAGCACAATTAATTGATGCGATAGCCAGGGAAACAAAAATTTCCAAGGCCGATGCAAAACGTGTATTTGAAGCGATAATTTCCGCTTCAACCAAAACATTAAAAAAAGGCGAAAGAGTAGCACTGGTTGGTTTTGGCTCTTTCAGCATTACTAAACGCAGTGCACGTACTGGCCGAAATCCACAAACAGGCCAGACTATTCAAATCCCGGCCCGGAAAGTTGTCAAATTTAAGGCGGGCGCCGAATTGGCTAAAGCTGTAAATAAGTAACAGATTACGATTCCGAAGAAGGGGAGCACCGGATTATGATGCTTCCCTTAATATTTTAAATTATGGAATCAGAACTCAGTGATTTTTTATCCTTGTTTATTACCGACCGCAGGAGAGGACTTATCGACAGCCATATTGAACAACGTACGCGCTATATTTCTGTATTGCTTGAGGATATTTATCAATCGCATAACGCAAGCGCTGTTCTACGCACCTGCGATTGCTTTGGCATTCAGGATGTACATATAATTGAAAGCCGTAATAGATATTCCATTAATCCCGATGTTGAATTGGGCGCCGCACAGTGGCTTACACTCAAACGGTACAATACACAGCAGGATAACATAACAGCGGCAATACATTTTTTAAAAAAACAGGGTTATCGTATTGCAGCAACAGTGCCATCAATAAAAGCAACGCCACTTGAACAGTTTGATATAAAAAAAGGCCCTGTTGTATGTTGCTTTGGAACCGAATTAAGCGGACTAACTCCAACCGCTATAAAATTGGCCGATGCATTTATAACTATACCCATGTATGGATTTACTGAAAGCTTCAATATATCAGTTTCTGCGGCTATCATTCTTTATCATCTTACAATGGTAATGCGACAATCAGAAGTTCAATGGAGATTGACTGAAAACGAGAAAGAAGAACTTCGGCTGGAATGGATAAAAAATTCGCTAACAGATGCCGATGGATTGATACGGGAATTCGAAAGACGTAAACGGCAGGGTGAAAGCATTTGTAAAAAGTAATCATTATAACCCTCAAAAAAGGGTATTTATTCCATTTTATGCAAGAAATGATTTTTTACAAAGAAGAATCCGGCTATGCGGCTTTTAATTTCCGAAGGATACCTTTATCCAGTTTTTCAACAGCAATATCCCGGGTGATTTTTACGTCTTTAATATCGGACCCAGGAAGGTCAAACATAATATCGGTCATAATCATTTCACAAATCGAACGTAAACCCCGTGCGCCCAGTTTAAATTCAACTGCTTTATCAACAATATAGTCGAGCGCCTTGGCATCAAATTTCAATTTAATGCCATCAAGCTCAAGCAAACTCTCGTATTGCCTGATAATTGCATTTTTCGGTTCAGATAATATTTTTCGCAGCGACAATTTATCTAACGGATGAAGATAGGTAAGCACCGGCATTCGACCAACGATTTCGGGAATCATTCCATACGCCCTTAAATCCTGTGGAGCGATATATTGCAAGAGATTTGAGCGATCAACCGTTTCGTTGAGCTTGCCAGCATTAAAACCAACAACTTTAGTGTTTAGTCGGCGCGCAATGATTTTGTCTATCCCTTCAAATGCGCCACCGCAGATAAAAAGTATATTCTGAGTATTGACCTGAATCATTTTCTGTTCTGGATGTTTACGGCCACCGTAAGGAGGAACACTGACAACCGAACCTTCAAGCAGCTTAAGAAGCCCCTGTTGAACGCCTTCGCCGGAAACATCGCGGGTAATGGAAGGATTATCGCCCTTGCGTGCTATTTTATCAATTTCATCAATAAAAACAATCCCTTGTTCGGCTGTTTCAACATTATAGTCACATGCCTGTAAAAGCCGCGACAAAATGCTTTCCACATCTTCGCCCACATAACCTGCCTCCGTTAACACCGTGGCGTCAACAATTGTAAACGGCACATGAAGCAGCCGGGCAATAGTACGGGCCATTAAAGTTTTACCTGTGCCGGTTTCACCAACCAGTATAATATTTGATTTCTCAATTTCAACATCATCTTTAGAATTTTTTCCTTTATGAAGCAATCGCTTATAATGATTATAAACAGCAACAGCCAAATTTTTTTTTGCTTCATCCTGCCCAATTACATATTGATCGAGAAAATTTTTAATTTCCGTTGGTTTGAGAATTTTTGCAGCATCGAGTTTGAGCGTTGATTTTTTCTTCTGTTCCTGTGTCAATATTTCATAGGCCTGTTCAATACACAGGTTGCAGATATGACCATTCATTCCGGAGATAAGCATCCCGGAATCGCTTTTCAGGCGTCCGCAAAATGAACACGATTCCATAGATAAATCAATAATCAAGTTTCTTTTTACGAACTGTGTTTTTTTGCAGCACTTCGTCAATCATACCGTAATTTTTAGCTTCTTCAGAAGACATCCAATAATCCCTGTCGGCATCCTTTTCAATTTTGTTTATATCCTGACCGGTATGTTCCGAAAGTATTTTATATAATTCCTTTTTTGTTTTAATGATTTCACGGGCTGTAATTTCAATGTCGCTGGCCTGCCCTTCTGCACCACCCATAGGTTGATGAATCATAATTCGTGCATGCTTCAAAGCCGAGCGCTTGCCCTTAGTTCCGGCTGTCAGCAATATAGCGCCCATTGAGGCCGCCATGCTGGTACAAATAGTAGCTACATCGCTGTTTACAAACTGCATCGTATCATAAATACCAAGCCCCGAATGTACCTGGCCACCAGGAGTATTAAGATATAACTGGATGTCTTTGCCCGGATCGGTTGAATCGAGATATAACAGTTGTGCCTGAACAATATTGGCAACGTAGTCGTCAATAGGAAGCCCAAGAAAAATGATCCTGTCCATCATTAACCGTGAAAAAACATCCATGGTGGCGATATTTAATTGTCGCTCTTCAATAATTGTTGGTGAAATATAACTATTCCACACTGATGTCAGTTTATCGTATGCCGTCGCAGATATACCGCGATTATGGATGGCAAATTTTCTAAAATCTGATTCTATTGTCATAGTAGATAATTTTTTTTATCCGATTTTTCTGATTCAAATAATTTTCTAAAATCTTCCTGAGAAATTGACTTCTCATTAAGTGTAACCTGCTGTTTAATAAGGTCAATGACTTTTTCTTCCAATTTTCGTTCAGTCATTTTTTTATGGTCTTCTTCCCGGCTTAAGGTGTTTTGAACAAAATAGTCGAGCTGATCATCAGAGAAATTTGAAATATTGTATTGCCTGAATTGCGCAATGGTAAACTGGCGGGCATAATCTTTCACTTCTTCTTCAGAAACACTGATGTTATTTTGCGCAATAAGATGATTTTTAATCAACTGCCATTTAAGGTCTTTTTCAAACAGCGGAAAATCTTTCTCAACTTGCTCGGAGGTAATCTTATCGTTAACACGAAGCAACCACCGTTTTAAAAATTCTACCGGCAGGTTTATCCCGCTTTTTTCGAGCATCACATTTTTAACGTCAAAAACAAACCTGAAATTGCTTTCGGCTTCAAATCTAAGAGCAATCTGTTCGTTTATTTTGTCCCTAAATTCTTTTTCGTTGCTAATGGTACTATCGGGGCCAAACACTTTTTTATACAACTCTTCGTTCACTTCGGCCTTCTCGTAACGAAGAACTTCGGTAATAGTGAATTCAAATAATGATGTAATAGTGGTTACTTTTTCTTTTGATATAGCTAAAAGTGCAGCCAATTCGGTATCACTGTCAATAGCTTTCCGGAAATCAACTACTACCGCATCTCCCGGCTTACGGTTAATAAACAATTGTTTCGATTCTTTATTTTTTAGTCCGCTTAGCACCAGCGGTGTATTTTGTGTGGTTATGCCCCCTTCAAGCGGATGCCGATTAGCATCAAGCTCTCTTATATTCCCTCTAATCATATCATCCGGAGCAACCTCGTCAACATTTTTAAAACGCCCAAACTGTCTGCAATATTCTTCAATGTAATCGTTAGTATTTTTTTCTTCTATCTCAATACGGTAAAATGGAATTTTAATTTTTTTAGACAATTCAATATTTAATTCGGGAGTTAATCCCAAATCAAAAACAAAATCAAATTCTTTTTGAGCATCCCAGTTAATTGATGGCTGTTCCTTTTCATTAAACAATGGTTCGCCGATGATGCGGATATTTTCTTTTTTCAAATAATCGAAAACAGATTCGTTAACCAGTTTATTTACCTCTTCGGCCAGAACCTGTGACCCTATCATTTTTTTAATCATACCAATAGGAACCATTCCCGGCCTGAAACCCTTTATTGCGGCTTTCTTTTTATAATTTCTCAGGGCTTCGTCTACTTTATTTTCGTAATCGGTTTGTTCAATGTGTATTCTCAGCAAGGCATTCAGTTTGTCAACATTTTCTTTCGTAATAATCATTTTGAGCTATTTATAATAAAACATTTAATTTAAATAACAGTGCGGATGGAGGGACTCGAACCCACACGCCTTTCGGCACCAGATTCTAAGTCTGGCGCGGCTGCCATTACGCCACATCCGCAAAAAAGTTTTGCAAATTTACATAATTTCAGATAAATAAGGAAAAAAATAAATAAAACAAAATAACCACAGAAATACATATTTTTATGTACCATTTACTTTTTTTTCTATTTTTAGCTGTTTAAACTACAATAAACAACAAGTATGATTAATGAAATTAACCTTACAGCAGAATTTTTAATTAAACATGATTTTGGCCGGGCTGATATCGGAATCGTATTAGGTACCGGGCTGGGCAACCTGACCGGGCATATAAAAATTATTCAACAAATGGATTACAGCACTATTCCGGGATTTCCGCTGGCTACAGTTGAATCGCATAAAGGAAAACTGATATATGGAGAATTGTGCGGCAAAAAGGTAATTGCTATGCAGGGCCGGTTTCATTTTTATGAAGGATATTCGATGCAACAAATCACCTTTCCTGTCCGTGTGCTTCGAACATTGGGAATTGGCCGGCTGTTACTGTCGAATGCAGCAGGAGCCATTAATCTTTCTTTTAAAAAAGGATCACTGATGCTGATCCGTGATCATATTAACCTGTTGCCGGATAACCCGCTACGCGGAACAAATTTTGATGCCCTGGGGCCACGCTTTCCGGATATGAGCGCTCCCTATTCGGCTCAGCTAAACGAAATTCTGCTTGACAGCGCAACTCAAAAAAATATTGTGCTTAATGCCGGTGTTTATGCATCTGTTCCGGGCCCGAACCTTGAAACAGCCGCTGAATACCGGTATCTTAAAACAATTGGCGCCGATGCGGTTGGTATGTCTACGGTACCGGAAGTTATTGTCGCTAATCATATGGGATTACCGTGTTCTGCTATCTCTGTAATCACCGATGAATGTGATCCGGATCATTTGAAACCCGTTTCGATCAGTGAAATACTTGAAGTTGCTGCCCTGGCCGAGGCCAAACTGATTGATTTGCTTCTGGCATCAATACCCAAAATGTGAAAATATATTAATTATTTAACCTGTTATTGTAAGATATTTAATCTCAATCACTATTTTTGTTACATTTTAAAAGCTAATAAAAGCAGAATGAAATTATCCAATTATATCGAACGTATAAAAGAGAATTACAAAATAGACCGTTCTCTTTACGATTATTATAATGTAAAAATTGGTTTACGCAACAAAGACGGCAGCGGAGTGCTTGTTGGATTAACCAAAGTGGGGGATGTTCACGGTTATATTAAAGACGAACAAGAACTGGTGCCGGTTGCGGGCAAACTACGTTACCGGGGAATGGATGTTGAAGATATCATTAAAAACATTCAGGCCGATAATCGTTTTGGCTTTGAAGAGATTACTTTTTTATTGCTTTTTGGCTATCTGCCATCAAAAACCGAATTGGAAGAATTTTATGCTTTGCTGGATTCCAATATGGAACTACCCGAAGGGTTTGTCGAAAATATGATACTGAAAGCGCCAAGCAGCAATATTATGATAAAACTTGCCCGGAGCGTTCTGGCGTGTTACTCGTATGATAAAAACCCGGAAGAATTATCAGTAGAAAATGTCCTTCGCCAATCCATAGAACTGATTGCTCGATTTCCGATACTTATTGCCTATGGCTATCAGGCCAAATCACACTATTATCACGATAAAAGTTTATTTATTCACAGACCAAAAACAGGGTTAGGTACTGCGCGTAATTTTTTACAACTAATCAGACCCGACTCAAAATATACCGATTTAGAAGCCAAAACACTTGATATCTGCCTGATTTTGCATGCCGAGCATGGCGGAGGAAATAATTCGGCCTTTACAACCCGTGTTGTCACCTCGTCGGATACCGATACTTATTCGGCAATATCGGCAGCAGTGGGTTCACTCAAGGGTTTTAAACATGGCGGAGCAAACATCAAGGTAATGGAAATGATGACCGATGTAAAGGCGAACGTAAAAGATTGGAGTAACGAAAATGAAGTTCGCGAATATCTTATAAAAATATTAAATAAGCAGGCATTCGACAAGTCGGGGCTTATTTACGGGCTTGGACATGCCGTTTATACCGTATCAGACCCCCGGACAATCATTTTGCGAGAATATGCCCGCCAGTTAGCTACTGAAAAGGGTATACCGGATGAATTCGGATTATACGAAATAATAGAACGAATAGGCCCGGCAACATTCTGTGAGGTAAAAAATACCACAAAGGGAATTTGTACCAATGTTGATTTTTATTCCGGCTTTGTATATAATCTGTTAGGGATACCCGCCGAACTGTTTACTCCAATTTTTGCCATGTCACGTATCACGGGGTGGTGCGCTCATCGCATTGAGGAACTGATCAATGGCGGACGAATAATCCGGCCGGCATATAAAAACGTGGAGACCAAAAAAGATTATATCAACATTAAAGACAGATAATCACGAGCATTTCTAACCAGCAATATCAATAATTATTGCCGGGAACATAGTAATTCTGAAAATGTTTTAGTTAACAACTTCTTTATTACATCTATATTCCAGTATTTACCGGTTTCAGCCGCCAGTGAAGTAACACCCCGACCGGTTAACCCACAAGGATTAATCAAATTAAAATATGAAAGATCGGTATTGACATTAAAAGCCAGGCCATGCATGGTTACCTGATGACTGACCCGGATGCCGATAGCGCAAATTTTACGGCATTTACCGGTAATCCCGGCATCTATCCATATCCCTGTAGCGCCGTCCATGCGCGTTGCTGTAATACCTACGCCGGATAACAGATTTATTACTGTTTGTTCGAGCAATTCAACATACCGGCGCACAGTTAAATTATACGTGTTGAGGTTGATAATGGGATAAACCACTAACTGCCCCGGCCCGTGATAAGTGATATCGCCACCTCTTGATATATGATAAAATGCGACACCCTTTTTTTTCAAAAGATCATCTTTAGCCAGAAGATTCGCGGTATTTCCACTTTTACCCAGCGTAATGACGTGAGGATGTTCGCATAAAAGTAAATAATTCGGAACTTCTGTAGCCGACTGCCGGTATTGAATCAGATAATTAAATAATTTTTCCTGATAAACCAGACAATCGCTGAAATCAATAAAACCAAGATCTTCAATAATTGGCAACGGGACCATTACATTTTCAGTTTTTTGCGTAACAGTTTATACCCGGCAGCGCTAACCTTTAGTTTGTTTGAGTTGCGCAACACAAGGATATGATTGTCTTTATCATATTGTTCAATACGCAACATCTCGTCAACATTGACAATAAAAGAACGGTGGATACGGATAAATTTTTGCGGATCGAGATGCGACTCAAAATATTTCATGGTTTTTTCCTTTAAAAAACGGCCATCACGGGTATGTATCATCACATAATCGCCATCGGCTTCAAGAAATTGAATGTCGTTAGTTGCAATTACCTGTATTTTACTGCCACTGCGAACAGCAACGCGGCTGAGTAATTCATTTCCTTTGTCGAGAGTATGTATTATTTTTTGTTCGTTAGAAAGATTTTCATTTTCCTTAACACGCCGGATAGCTTTATTCAGGGCTTGTTGAAATCGCTCTTTGCCAAAGGGTTTTAAAAGATAATCGCAGCCGTTAAGTTCAAATGCTTTTATTGCATATTGATCATAAGCGGTGGTAAAAATAGTAACCGGTTTTTTCTCTAACAAATCAAGCATCTCGAAGCCGGTAAGCCGCGGCATCTGAATATCGAGAAAAATAATGTCCGGACGAAACTCACTGATCATTTTTACGCCTGTAAATCCATCTTCACATTCGCCGGCAATTTCAATCTCTGGCTGTCCGTCAAGATAATTACGAATCAGGTCGCGCGCTGGTTTTTCATCATCAATAATCAATACATTTATCATGTCATTAATGTTTTTTGAGGGATTTGTAAATGAACGGTAAATATTCCGTTGTTTTTATTTGTTTCCAATAACAGATCGGTTTGGAAGATTAATTTGAGCCGTTCGCGGATATTGCGCAAACCCATGCCTTCGCCTTTACGGCTGATGGCCTGTTGATCATAATTATTCGTTATGATGATATCGAGAATTTCGTTAATCATTCGCGCCTGAATATGGATAGTGATCTGGCCTGTGCTTTCGTATACTCCATGCTTGACGGCATTTTCGAATAAGGGCTGAAGAATTAGGGCGGGAATAAGCGCTTTTTCGGCCGTTTCATCAATAGATATTTTAAACAGGAGTTTATCGCCAAAACGGATTTGTTCAATTTCAAGATACCGGCTGCTGTTGTCTATTTCGTTCTTTAGCAAAGAAATATTTTTATCGCTGCGGTTGACAGAGTAACGCAAATATTCCGACAATTTAATAATCATTTCTTGTGCTCTTTGCGGCGCGGTTAACGTGAGAGAACTGATTGAATTTAAACTGTTGAATAAAAAATGCGGATTAATCTGCGATTTGAGTAGATTAAGCTCGGCTTCGCGCGCAATTGTCATGAGGCGGGTTTCGTTTACCAGCCGCTCCTGAAGGTCGTGATAATACACAGCCATATAATACATCATTATAATAAGCAGATAATAGATTATCCCGCACACTACACGCCAGAAATAAGATTGCTGATTAAACATAAAATAGGCCGAACGGCCCGCTGCAGCCAGGCGCATGATAGTGGTGCTCAGCCCCAGCCATACAACCATTATCAGCAGTATGGTTGTCAGGTGATAAATCAATCTGTTTATTGCCGATGCCTTCGAGAAATAGTCGTACCGTACAGCAAACCAGAATGAAAGACCCAGAATAAAAAATAATACATTATACACTAAGCTGTCGGTGATTGAAAGAAAAAAACCTTGACTACCGATGGAAAAAAGAATATAAAAATGTATCCAGAAAATCAGAATCCACATTAACGAGTAAATAATAATAAATCGGATAGATTTGAGAAAGGGATGCTCCATGATATTCAGCTATTGGATATTTCACCGCCACCCAAAATAGCGACTCCTTTAATTACCAGTTTTTTTGTGGTCGCGCCGGCCAGGATGGTGCTCCGCTTATCAGCAATGCCGCCTAACAGTGAAATTGCCTCGACACGTACTTCCCAATCGGCCGGTATAATTAATTTAAAGCCGCCAAACAAACAAATCATTTCAACTGTTGCGCTTTCTTTTTCCATCCCGGCTTTGGTCAGATCAATCTCCGAACCGCCAAAAATATTTATCAGCTTTGCCGATTGAAATACCTGAGTGGTTACCGTATGACGCTGTCCACTAAAAATGTTTATTTCTTCAATTACACCGTCGCCGGTTGATGCCGATGAAATGGCCGTGTCGTTTCCACGGATGTTGAACCCCTTTTTAACGATCAGTATCAGACCAAAGCCGATGAGAAGCATCGGCCACAATAATTCACTTATACGGTATTCAATACCCGTTAAATCGGGACCGAGTAAAATGGCTCCTGCCAAAAGCAGAATAACGCCAACAGGCCACTCACGGGTAAACAGATGCGTTAATCCAAAAGCAACCAACAGCATCTTCCACGAAAAAATAATTGATTTATAATGCGGATCGAGGTACCCCATATTAAACCCCAGCAATAAAAAACCGGCAGTGATAACAATAAGACCGAACATTAGTTTTTTCATTCTCGAACGTTTTAAATAATTATAACCAGGTTTCATACGAACACGATTTAAAGTTAATAAATAAATTTCAACTTAAAGGTATACACAATGTATACCTAAAACCAAATGGTTATCGGTAAACAATGGATATATACCGATAAATAATGTTGTATCGGGTTGAAATAATCAGGTAATCGCTATACAATAGAAAAAATTTTATTACATAAAATTGAATAAACTTGTATTTTCAATTGACGGTCCGGAATTTATTTCAAGTGGTTTTGAATTATGGTGTAAAAGCCATGAAATTGAATTGATGTATATTCAAGCTGACAAACCGACACAAAACTGTCTAATAGAGAGATTAAATGGTGCTGATAGAAAAGAAATGCTATATGTATATATGTTTTTTGAACTTAAATGACGTGAAAGAGCTAACGGAAAATTGGATTGAGGAGTACAATGAAAGATGTCTTCACGAATCATTGAATAATTTGACACCCAGCGAATGGGCGATTATGGGCGGCAAAAGAGATGAAAAGGGGCATGTCCCTTTTCATCTCTTTGAAACATTAAAATAAAGAAAATGTCTAATTTAGCATTGTTTGAAAATGGGGATATTTACACAACAATTTGATTGGAATTGTTTAATTTTAAACGCTACTAATTAGGGGAAGCTTTCACTTAATGTTTGATATATACAAGCGTTGTGTGCAACTTTTAAACAAATAATTAAGAATTATTAACTTTAAAAATGTAATATTATGAAACGATTGATTTTTATTTTTTCAGTTTTTATATCTGTGGTTGTAAATGCACAGGTTCCTACAAATGGGCTGATTGGATATTGGCCATTTAATGGAAATACTTATGATGAGAGTTATAACGGTTTGAATGGTTCTATTGAAGGAGCTATTGATACAGTAAACCGCTTAAATATGCCCGGCAGTGCATATTATTTTAATGGAACTACCGATCGCATATTAATTAAAGATACATCACTGCTTGATTTAGTTGGGAAATCGTTGACAATTTCAGCTTGGGTTAAACCTCAATTAAAAGTGCCTCAGTATCATCATGCCGCAATCGTAGGCAAAGGAGGATGGATTTATGATGCTGGATATGAACTACTTGTAGATCAATCAAATCATGTTGAGTTTACCATTGGCAGAACTACTGTGACAACAGATGATACACTTTTATTAAATACATATACTCATGTTGTTGCATACTTTGATGATGCAGCCAATGTGGCAAAGGTTTACTTTAATGGTGTTGAGAAGAAAACAGAGATTTTTTCTAATTCAATTGTGGGTACCAATAGTCCACTTTCAATAGGTAAACGATGCGATGGAAATGATTATATTGCTGCAATAGGTGGATTTATTGATGATGTATGTATCTATAATAGGGCATTATCGGCACAAGAGATAAATGACCTATATCTTTATCAGGAAAAAATTCATTATACAACGGTTACCGTAACAGATACATTGATTATAAATGTAAATTTATCTAATTTGAACCCTGTAGTTTTTAGCAATGTAATAAAAGTGTATCCAAATCCAACCAAAGACCATTTAACCATAAATTTTGGGAAAGAATTTAGCAATTTGAGTGATTACAAAGTAAAAATTATTAATAGCATAGGTCAGTCAATTTATGAATCATCAATCACACAGCAAAATGTTGAATTAAATTTAAATAATTGGACTGGCAAGGGATTATATTTTATTCATTTTATGAAAGGGGTTGAGATTGTAGACATAAAAAAGATAATATTACAATAGCTGTACAACACGCGGTATAGTTAATTGCCGGTACAATAGATTATTCAATTGTTGTAGCTCGCTTCAATTTTTGTGTATCTTGACAGGAGTTTGCTGCAATAGGCAATTTTTCATACCGCCTAACGATTTGCGCAACCATTATAAGACGTTTAGCAATATTGATTTCGGATGCTTTATAATAGTGAATTATTGACTTCGGACTGTGACAAAGCGATGGCTGGTATGGATTTTTTCCGGATGCGGACAATTCGCTCTCGCAGTATAGTTCAGGAACTGAGACCCGAAAGAAAAAACAGGTGGGCAGACAGTATTTAATTCCGGTTAAAAAGGAGAAAATGATTGTGCATGTTTATTGGCATGATATGAAGAACGTACCAGAGGACTGCATTCGGCATATCTGAAGCCGACAGATAGCGCGTATTGTTTGTATTCTTCAAACTGCTGAGGAGAGACGAATTGTTGCACATTAATATTTTCGGCTGATGGTTGAAGGTACTGCCCGATTGTTATAATCATACATCCGGTATTCCGCAGATCGTCAATTGTACGAATCACTTCATTACTTGTTTCACCCAGGCCAACCATGATGCCCGATTTAGCTGTAATGCCGGACCGCGCTACCATTTCAATAACCTTCAAGCTGAGCCGGTACTGAGCTTTGCTTCGGATAAGAGGTGTGAGGCGTTCGGTTGTTTCGAGATTATGAGAAATTACATCGGGCCGCTGGTCAACAATCATCTGAATAGATGATGTATTTCCGGAAAAATCGGGGATTAGTGTTTCGAGTGTGATATTGGGAGTATATTGACGGATGCATCGGATTGTTTGTGTCCATTGAATAGCGCCGCCACTATCTAAATCGTCGCGTGTTACAGATGTTACCACAACATGACGTAATTTCATGCGGGCAATAGCCATAGATACCCGCTGGGGTTCTCCGTCATCGGGTGGCGCAGGTATGCCGTGTGTAACACCGCAAAACCGGCAGTGACGGGTACAGATTTCACCGAGGATCATAAATGTAGCAGTACCATTTGCCCAGCACTCACCAATATTGGGACATAACCCACTTTTACATATTGTATGAAGCCGATGCTCTTCAACCGTTTTTTTAACGTTGAAATATTGTTCGCTGCCCGGCATCTTTGCTTTGAGCCATGCCGGAAGCCGTTGTCCTGCCCGTATCATCTTTTTCATTTATTACTCTTCTGTTCGCAGCCGGCCGGCGTTATTAAATTTCACATATCGCCGGAAGATTTTTTCCCCATCAATATCAATTACCATAAAGCCGTCTTTTGTATTGCCAATGGGGCCCTTCCACCGTCCTCCGGCTACTGCGCCACCCGTTAAGAAAAGCACATCATTGGTTTCGATAGCTTCAACAAAATGCGTATGTCCCTGCAATACCAGGCGTAAGTTATATCCATTAAAAACTTTCAGCACCTCTTTTGCATTGATTACTGCAAGCCCTGAATCCATCGGTGACAGGGGGCCCGATCGCAGTGATGCAAATACTGAAATCAGGGGAAGATGAACCGATACGCATACCGGCGTTTCGGGCTTTATAGATGAAAGATCATTTTGTAACCAGGCAATCTGCAGCGAATCAACATATCCAAAGTATTTTTTCCGGTTGGCCGAAATCCCCACTCCATCAAGAATTACGAAATGCCATCCTTTATGATCAAAGGAGTAATAGCGGCGGCCGATACGCTGTTCGTACATCCGTTTTCCGAACATCGGATGTGATGTATCTGTTTTACTTTTATGAGAAACACCGAACAGCTCGTGGTTACCCATGGTATTATAAACCGGGCAGATTACCCGTTTAATTGTGGACAGATACAGTTGATACAGTGTATCGGCACGTTCCAGTGACACATGCATGGCATCTTTAACAAGGTCTCCGCCGGTGATGACGAAATCGGGGGAAAGCCGGTTGATGCTGTCGATGGCTGTATGCACGGCTTCAACATTTGCCGGCATGAGGTGGATATCAGTTGCAAATACAAAGCGAAAGCGCGATTGCGCAGCCAGGCGCGAAAATAAAATAAACAGGAAGAAAAGAGAAATACTTCCTTTTTTTATGAGTTGATGAAGGGTATTGTTCATAGTTTGTTTAGTGTCTTTTTTAATAAGGATGCAGACGATAAAATTTCGTCATCACTAATCAGGAGCGAAGGCGTAATCCGGAAAGAAGTTTTATTAAACAAGAAACTTTCAATGATTACCCCATTTTTCAGTGCATTTTCAATAGCCGGCCGTACCAATTGCTGATCGTCGAGATCAACAGCCATAAGCAGGCCGCTGTTTCGTATTTCTTTGATTAACGGATGAACGAGATTGTTGCGGAACAGGTCGGCTTTTTTTTGAATGTAGTGTGGACTGATTGTTTCGAGGAGTACTGTAAGACCTGCAAATCCGGCGGCGCAAGACAGCGGATGACCGCCAAAAGTAGAAATATGGCTGAATGGAGGATTCTGTGACAAAACATTCATTATTTGGTTTGATGCAAAGAATCCGGCTAACGGCATGCCGGCGCCCATTGCTTTGCCGGCAACAAGTATATCGGGGACGAGCCCGGATGCATGGAAAGTAAAAAAAGTACCTGTACGGAAAAAGCCCGTTTGTACTTCGTCATAAATTAACAGAGCGCCATATTGATTGCAGCGTTTTCGTAATTCATGCAGAAAGGCGGGATCGGCCACAATAACGCCTTGTTCGCCTTGTACCGGTTCAATAATTACTGCGGCAGTATCGGATCGGATGGCATTCAGTTCATCAATGCAGTTAAAAGAGATGGTTTTAGCCCCCGGAATTAAAGGACGAAAGGGCATCTTATATTCGTCCCGTCCGATAATGCTCAAGCTGCCGGCAGTGCTGCCATGATAGCTATTACGACAGCAAACAATGGAGGGACGCTTTGTATATTTCTTTGCCAGTTTTATTGCACCTTCAATGGCTTCGGTGCCGGAATTGGCAAAAAAAACCGAATTTAATTTTTCCGGCAGATTTTGTATTAATAGTCGGGCATAATGGCATTGGGGTTGTTGTACCCATTCGCCATAAACCGTTACATGCAGATATTTTTCGAGTTGCCGGCTTATTGCCCGGGTTACGGCAGGATGGCAATGGCCGGTATTGTTTACAGAGAAGCCCGCAACCAGATCAATATACTCTTTGGCATAGATATCGGTAATAATTGATCCGTTGGCCGAAAATATTTCGAGAGCCGAAGGAAATAAGGATGTTTGTGCAAGATGTTGTTTAAAAATCTGTTTTGGTTCCATGAAGTTAATGGTAAAATGTTTTGATTAAATATCCGTAGCTATATTAATTGGCCATAATAATTTGTG
>CAZRNJ010000025.1:0-17457 GCA_964601385.1 uncultured Bacteroidales bacterium
TAATAGAAATGTTGGTTTTATAGTATCTAAGGAATTTCTATTGCAAAATCGCGGTATAAGGAATTTCTATTGCAGAATCGCGGATAAAACTTTTTCATAAATTTGTAACATGAGCAGATTTCTTATTATACTTACAGTACTTATACTTGCCACCGGTATTTTTCATGCCTGTCAGCCCGATGATGAAGATGAAAAAATTGAAGCACGTAAAAATATTTTAGGCACATGGATATGTTCCGAAAGCAGCCAGGTGTACAAATCATTATCGGCAACATACGAGGTTGGAATCTCTGAGGATGCTTCGTCAACCAATGGTGTTTTGATCTCTAATTTTTATCAATTAGGCAATAGTATTCAGATTAAAGCAACCATTGACGAATATCTTCTGGATATCGCTCAGCAAACCCTGCCCGGTGGGTTCATTGTAAAAAAGGGATCGGGTATTATTGCCGATAATTATTCTGAAATTACTATGACCTATGAGGTTGATGATGGCAGCGGACAGGTTGATCCGGTGAAGGCAACCTATGTTCGTAAATAGGATTACTATTTGATAATCTCTACGCTTCGCCGTACAAATTTTGCCAGATCTTCACCTTTAAGCATATTGTTTGCCAGCAAGGCCAGGTCAATGAGTTGTCGAACCAGCGGCTGATCAGCGGCAAACGCTGTCATTATGCTTTTACTCTCATTATTCAGCGTCTCGGTTTTTTTATCTATTTCATCCAGTCGGTCCTTTTGAGCGATATCTTTTTCTTCTTCTTTTTTCCCTTCAAACTGTTTTTCAATGGCAGAGCGTTCTTTTTTCAGGGCTGCCAGTTCATCTTCAATGGCATTGAATTTTTCACCGTAATTCTTCTCTGCTTCATCTGCAATACGGGTAATAAGCGTATGGCTGGCATTGACGGCAAGATTATATGAATCGGGCATCTCTCCGTAAAAACCCATTCCGCCGCCAAGCGCAGACATCTCTTTCATCCGGCGCATAAATTCATTACGCGTGATATGCAGTGGCTCATCAGTATCTTTCATCGGCTCGAAGGTGATGTAAAAATTACTCTTTCCGGCCGGGAGTTGACTGTTAAAAATGTGGGTTAACATAGTTTGTTTGCGCGGACTGAGTTGGAGTTTTTCTTTTGACTCTTTTTCTATCAGTTTATCCGTAATATCGGCATCCACCCGGTTAAAGCGGACTTCTTTATTTTTTTGCTCGTACTGATTGATGAAGTGTGTATCCAGTTGTCCGTCCATCAGTAATACATCATATCCGCGTGCTTTGGCATTCTCAATCTGGACATGTTGTTCCTCGGTATTGGTTGCGTAAAGAACGATTGTATGTTTTTCTTTATTTGTTTGTGTCTCTTTTATCAGTTTCAGATATTCTTCAATCGTGAAATATTTGCCATCTGTGTTTTTAAGCAAACAGAATTTTTCCGCGCGTTCATAAAATTTTTCATCCGTAAGCATACCGTATTGCATAAAAATTTTCAGGGCATCCCATTTTTGTTCAAAATCATTACGGTTATTCTTGAAGATATCCTGCAGTTTATCGGCTACTTTTTTTGAGATATGTGCAGATATTTTTTTAACATTCGCATCACTCTGTAGATAGCTGCGGGAGATATTAAGGGGGATATCGGGCGAATCAATGACTCCATGAAGCAGGGTTAAAAATTCGGGAACCACTCCTTCTACCGAGTCAGTAACAAACACCTGGTTGCAATATAGCTGTATCTTGTTCCGGTGAATGTCTATATTGTTTTTTATTTTCGGAAAATATAATACGCCGGTCAGATGAAAAGGATAATCAACAAATAAGTGGATATGGAACAAGGGGTCTTCGTGCATAGGATACAAATCGTGATAAAAACGGCTGTAATCCTCATCTTTCAGATCCTGCGGGTTTCGTGTCCATAACGGATTTGTGTCATTTACAATATGGTCTTTTTCTGTGTCGGTATATTTGCCGTCTTTCCATTCTTTCTCTTTGCCAAAGCAAACAGCCACAGGCAAAAATCTGCAATATTTCTTCAGCAGGCCGGAAATCCTATCCTCTTCAATAAACTCAACCGACTCATCATCAATATGTAATATAACGTCGGTTCCCCTGTCGTCGCGAATGGCCGGCTCAATTGTGTAATCGGGTGTTCCATCGCATATCCAGCGGACTGCCGTTGAGTCAGTTTTATAAGAGCGGGTAATGATTTCAACTTTTTTGGCAACCATAAAAGATGAGTAAAAACCCAGTCCGAAATGCCCGATAATAGCTGTTTTATCCTTATACTTTGCCAGAAATTCTTCGGCGCCGGAGAAAGCAATCTGGTTAATATATTTCTCCACCTCTTCGGCAGTCATACCGATGCCTCTGTCGCTTACAGTAATTGTTTTAGCGTTTTTATCTATTGCTACGCGTATTGTCAGATCGCCCAACTCGCCGCCGAACTCATTTACCGAGGCAAGTGTTTTCAGTTTTTGTACAGCATCCACAGCATTTGATACTAACTCGCGTAAAAAGATTTCATGATCGGAGTATAAAAACTTTTTAATAATAGGGAAAATGTTTTCGGATGTAACATTAATCTTTCCTGTCTGCATAACTATCTGTAGTTTAATGATTAACAAATGAAATTTACGGGTAGATATACAAAGTTTATGCCAAAACCGGCTAAATGACAAATAGGCACACTACTAACGGTTGCGGGCATCTATGTCTTCTTCGAAGATCCAGCGGCAGTTGGCATAGCGGTAACCATCGTATGAAAAGTCGGGTCCGTAAAATTCATATTTGCCGGTATACTTCGATTGGCTCGGCGACAGATGATCGAATACAATCATATTCATTTTCTGGTTGTATTTTAACGACATGGTAACACGGGCGCTATATTCGAAAATTATGCGTTGTGTAAGTTGTCCTTTTGAAAAAAATATTGGTTTGCCAAATACCGGTTGCCCGCTACTGCTGAAATCCAGTACATCAATAATTTTCCGGGATGTAAACAGGTTATTAAAATTTACTCCCAGTAGAGTATATAATTTTTTCTCTGCGCATTTAGTTAACAGAATATCATAATACAATGCACCATACCACTGCTCAGAGGGATAAATTGTATCACTGTTTAAGATTATTTCATGATTATGCGTAAGCATGAACACAGCGTATGATCCGCCGGCAATGTCAAGTTGCTGAATTGCGCCGGCATACCCATAGGTGCCTCTTGCGTACGCTATATTCCATGTGTAAATGCGTAGCATTGAATCGGGCGAATAGATTTTTCCCAGTTTTGCCAGCCGTTCAAACGGATAAAAAAAACTTAATGTATCGGTAAATACCTGTTTCAGATGTTGTGTAATTAAATGATTAATCTGATTTTTTTCAGATGTGTTTTTTGAGTCATGTAATTGTTCCATAAGCACCGATAACGTATCTTCATACATAATAAGAAATGAATCGGAGGCAACGGTAAGCGAATCATAGCGGATAATACATTGTGCCTTGATGGGAACAATTGCAAATATCAGTATCAGCAATATATGTTTCATTGTTTTTTCTGAATGCAAAGATACGAATATCCCGTTATGCCGGTTGTAATAATGAATGAGTCAACGAAAGGTGATTTTTATTTTTTATACCTGAATTATTTACATAGTACCCGTAAAGAGATAAGTCAACTTATTTAATTGAAACTATTTGAATTATTTGGGCAAATTAAACGCGATAACTTAAAATGGTATTTTTTTCAGATTGAGGCCAATGAGTATATGGTTTAACCGCAATTTTGCAATAGAAATTCCTTAATGCCATAAATCCAACATTTCTATTGCATTAACACGATAACCCCGGGTTTAATTCGTTTGAGTATACATCCTGGATTATTGTCCGCTTTATTTTGAGTATAAAATCATGGTTTTTCGGTTTTTTTTATTATTTTTCCATAAATAAAGGTTAAAATTAAGTGCCTCATTATTAGTACAATGAGGTTTTTATTTTAAAAAACAGGTTCAGGAATCGTAGCAACGGTGTTATAAATGGAGATTACCGACCAGGATATAGCCATATTCAATCATACGCTCAAGAGCAATTCACCCTACGATTTTTCGGAGTACTCGGAGAAATCATTAAAACGCAGGATAGCTAAACTGCTGATTGATTATCACGTAGATATGTCCGGATTACTGCGTAACATCAGGGAGAATAAAAATTTTGTTGAGCAGATTATTAAGGATATTACAGTAAATACGACGGAACTGTTTCGTGATCCTGTGCTTTGGCAAACCTTGCGATATCGTATTCTGCCAGAGATGAAAAACTGCAAAACGCTTAACATCTGGCATGCCGGATGTTCAACAGGGCAGGAAGTGTATTCGATGCTGATTTTACTTTATGAAACCGGACTTTTCGACAGGGCTAAAGTATATGCTACCGATATAAATGCCGATGTGCTTGATACCGCTAAAACAGGGGTATATAAGTACAGGTTTAATATCAACTATCTCGATAATTTCGATAAAGTACTAAAAGAAAACCCTTTTAATTTTGAGGAGTTTAATGATGTCCCTTATTCAAAATATATTACCATTGATAAAAACAAAGACACGCTCAGTTTTCATAAATTTTTAACCGAGAAGCCCGTTTACCGTAAGCACGATCTGGTGAAAGACAACAATATCTTTTTTGTGAAGTTTGATATTATTCTGTGCAGGAATGTAATTATTTATTTTAACTATAAATTGCAGAATAAGGTTGTTCAGTTTTTTCATGATAATCTGCATGACAATAGTTTGTTGATACTGGGCAAGCAAGAATCAGTACGTGGCAATATAGCCCTGCACTTTGAGAAAAACAATCATGTATTTCAAAAAACACAAAACTATAATTTGAATAATTCGTATGTTTGAGGTTATTCCGGAAATAGGGATTGTTGATGCACGTAATGTGATAAATGCTATTAAGGAGTATCATAATTATGATTTCAAGGATTTTGCCCTGGCTGCTTTCAAACATCGTATTGAAATATTTTTGTTAAACAATAATATTAAGAACTGCGAATTGCTTATCCGCTCGTTGCGTGATAAGCGGGTATTTGATAATTTTTTATGCGAGACAGCGGTAGAAGAAACGGAGATGTTCCGCGATCCTTCGCTTTGGCGTATCTTACGCGATGATATTTTCCCGAAAGAAATTACGACAAAGTCAAAATATCGTATCTGGCTTCCTTTTGTTGTTTCGGGCGAAGAACTCTTTTCACTGGTAATTGTTCTTCAGGAGGCAGATAAAATGCAGCAAACAGAAATTCTGGCATCGGTTGTGGCTGCCCAACTTAGTGAAAAAATCAAAACGGGATTTATGAACCAGAAAAAGCTCGAGATCAGCGAACAAAACTATAACCGCTATCAGGGCACTTCTACATTTACCAGTTATTTTACCGGTAATGACGCACAAATCAGACGCGATGTTGCTCTGATTAAGCAGGTCCAGTTCTTTGTTCAGCATATTACTTTTGATAATGCACCTAAAAAAGTTAATATGATCCTCTTCCGCAACCAGATGATTTATTATAATTTTCAGTTAAAAGATACCGTATTGAGTATTTTGGATGGATGCCTGGATGAAGGCGGTTTTTTGATTATCGGTTTCAAAGAAACACTGAAGGGGCATCAGATTGAAGAACGTTATACATTGGTATCTGAATCGGAAAGTATTTACCGTAAAAAGAACTAATAATGAATAGGGCAGTAATTATAGGCGGTTCGGCAGGTAGTTTTCCGGTGATAACGCGGATTTTAAGCGAGTTGCCCGAAAATTTCCCGTGTCATCTTTTTCTTTGCCTCCACCGGCTGAAACATATCCGTTCGGGCTTTGTTGAGACCTTGTCTATCCGGTCAAAAATAAAAATCGTTGAGCCATACGACAAGGAAACTATTCGTCCGGGCAGGGCTTATCTGGCTCCGGCTAATTACCATATGTATATTGATATGGGAAATGCTATTGCCCTTTCTACCGAAGAAAATGTCAATCATTCGAGGCCATCTATTGATCTTTCATTTATCACGGCAGCAAAGGCATATCGTGAAAAATTGGTAGCTATCATCCTTTCGGGGGCAAATAAAGATGGCGCCCATGGATTAAAAAGGGTAAAAGAATGTGGCGGAACCACGATAATACAGAGCCCGGCAGAGGCCGAAATAAAAACTATGCTCGAGTCTGCTTTGAAAATTGCAAAAGTTGACTATATTTATACCACTAATCAGATCATCGGATTCTTGCAAAAACTGAAATAAAACACAGCAAATGCTCAATGTAAGAACAAATAGAATAATCTTATCAGCAGCTCTGATTCTGCTTGTTATCCTTTGCCTGGTGCTGGTGGCTCTGGTCCGGCAAAATCTTAAACCCGGGACAGCAGGCGTAACACAGGTGTTGATTTATCTGCTGCTTTTTGGCGTTATCGGCTGTGGTGTGCTTATGTTTTCTGCTTTCTACTGGCTCTATTCCAACATGATACAGCACGAAGGCGAACTGGCACAGATTATTGAAGATAAAAACCGGATAATTGATATGGCTCTGATGCAGAAAAAGACGGATGATATATCTGCGGTTATTAAAAAAGAAGAATTTAATATCCATGAGACACTAAAAAAAATAATGCCCCGCGATGAAAAAAGTCGTGAATTATGGGGCGAAATGCTTCTGCTGAATATTTCGCGTGAAATGGAAATTGTACAGGGAATGCTTTTCTATCTAAATGCAGCAGATAAATATTGCTATTGTTCAAGTTATGCCTGGTTTTCGGAAGAAAAACCGCAGGATTTTTCCGATGGTGATGGTATTGCCGGCCAGGTGGCAAAAAATAAAACTATTTTAATTGTTGATGAGGTGCCTGCAAATTATATACAGGTTTTCAGTGGCCTTGGTAAAAGTTCTCCGCGTTTTCTGGTTTTTATCCCGTTGCTACAAAAAGATAAATGTGTTGGGATTATTGAACTTGCCTCCTTTAAAAAATTTGAGGACACCCATCTTGAGGTTTTTGAATTGTTATCCTCAGAGGCAGGGCATATCCTTCATAACTTTAATAAAGGAAAGAAAAATACGGAAGCCGTATGAGAGAATTAAAAATATGGTTAAAAGCGAAAATTAATTCGGTGCAGGGAAGCCGCCTTCTGATTACCTTTGCCGTTACTTCATTACTCCCTATTCTGGCCTGGATCCTTGATTTTGCTTTGTCGGATATTCCGTTTAATTTACAAACTTTTATCCTCAGACAGTTTCAAAATCCTTTGCTTTTGATTATTGACCTCTGTCCCTTTGCTAATACTGCTGCAATGTTCATCATCTTCAAACTGCGTGAAAAAGAAAGGGCAGAGTTTGTTCAACAGTTGCAGATGAAGGAAGAAGAAATCAGTAAAAATGCTGAATTTGCGAAGAAGATTGGTGAAGGTGACTATGAGTCGGAGTTTGAAATACATAATGAGAATGATGTTCTTGGCCGCTCACTTTTATTGATGCGCGATAATCTGCTGGCGAATTACAGAAAAGAATCGGCCCAATCATGGATTTCTGAAGGCAAAGAGCTGATCTCCAGCATCCTTCGAATGCATAACAAACTCGACAACCTTTCTTATGATGTCCTTGTAAATATTATCCGGTATATTCAAACCATTCAGGGAGCTATTTATTTGTTTGATGAAGAAAAGCAGGTATTAGTGAATCTTGCCACCTATGCCTATAACCGGCGGAAGTTTATACAACAGGAATTTAAAATCGGACAGGGATTGATTGGACAATGCGCCTATGAAATGGATTATATTTATCGCACCGAGATACCCGATGATTATGTAACAATCACCTCCGGTATACTGGGAGATAAAAAGCCGGTGAGCTTGCTTATTGTTCCATTAATTGCCAATGAGAAACTGCAGGGTGTTATTGAATTTGCTTCATTGAAAGAATATTCCGAACTAACGATACAGTTTTTACGTGAAATTGGCGAAATTATAGCCCGCACCTTTTTTAACCTGAAAGTAAATCAGCGCACCGAACGGTTATTGCAGGAAGCACAGGAAATGACTAAGGTTTTGCGGGAAAATGAAGAACAGCTCAGGCAGAATGCCGAGGAGATGCGCGCCACACAGGAAGAACTCGAACGTTCGAACGAAAAACTTGAGGCACAAATCAAGGAAGTAGAGAATGCACAAAAACGGCTGCACTCACTGCTCGAAAATGCGTCGGAAATTATTACTATTTATGATAAGAACCTGCGAATGACTTATGTCAGTCCTTCGGTTGTCAATATTCTTGGGTTCTCACCCGAAGAGATGATGCTGGGTAAAGATATGGAACGGCTTACCCGTAAGGGTGAAATGGAATATAAAAGGATGCTCGATATGCTGCTGAATAATCCTGCCGAGTCCATCACTATACAGTTTACCTATATAAAGAAGGATGGTAAAAAAATCTTCCTTGAAACAACAGGCCGTAACTTGCTGCATGATACAGCCGTAAATGGTATTATCCTGAATTCGCAAGATATAACTGCCCGTAAAAGAGCCGAAAAAGAAGAACGTATGCGCAGCCGGATGCAGTCGTTGTCCGAAAATTCTCTCGATATGATTATCCGTCTTAATATTGCCGAACAGTTTTTTTATGCCAACCCGGTTGTTGAATCGTATCTTGGAACAAAGCCCGAAGACATGATCAATAAACGGATCAGAGAGATTAATATCCCTGAAGTATTCGCCGGCTTTTTTTCGGAGGCCATTAATACGATTAAAACCCGTCCCCAGAAACTTACTACCCAACTCACTTTGCCTGGCAACAATGATACGGACGAGGAACGGATATTGAAGATTGATGGCATACCCGAATTCAGTGAAAATGAAAATGAGCTTGAAACTATTTTGTTTGTCGCACATGATATAACCGAGGCCAAACGTATTGAACGCGAAATTCAGGAAAAAAACAGAAAAATAGAAGATAGTATTAATTATGCACAGCGGATTCAAACAGCTATTTTGCCCAATACTAAAACTATTCGTGAAGTGTTTCCTAAATCATTCATTTTTTATAAACCGCGCGATGTTATCAGCGGTGATTTTCCATGGTTCTTCCGTAAAAATGATGTAATATATGTTGCTGTTGTTGATTGTACCGGACATGGTGTACCCGGCGCCCTGCTATCATTTATTGCGTATTTTACATTGAATAATGTGGTTGACCACGATGAGAACATCACGGCAGGCGAAATTCTCGACCGGGTTCACTATTCTGTCCGCACTACGCTCAATCAGGATAAACCCGATGCCCGGGCACGGGATGGTATGGATATCGCTTTTTGTAAAATAAACCTTAAGAAAAAAGAATTGCAATATGCCGGAGCCCATCGTACTTTACTCTGTCTTCGAAAGGGTGAACTTTTTGAATATAAGGGGAATAGAAAGGCCATTGGAGGTATCCCGATCTTAAAGAAACCGGAGAAAAATTTTACTAATTATACTATTCATTTAAAGGAAGGGGATAAGTTCTTTTTCTTTTCGGATGGCATTACCGATCAGATTGGTGGAAATTTATATGAAAAATATTCGGCTAAACGTATAAAAAGTGTTATTTTAGAGAACCCAAATTTTAACATGGCACAGTTTAATAATTACTTTGCCAAGGATTTTAAAGATTGGATGCAGTTGAAAAAACAGATTGATGATGTATTATTAATAGGAATTGAGATTTAACGTATAACTAAAAACCCTTTATTATGGAAATAGATAACATAAAAGGCTTTCTTGAGTTTGTGTATGATTTTTACAAGACCATGAAGGCACACGAAATCACATTGGTGTACGAAGGCGAAATTACACATCAGATAACAAAAGCGTTTACTTCACTTGCCGAATCAAATATGGCTAAAGAAGAAGAAGCAACCTCGGTACAAAAAAAGGTTTTTCATGTAATGGTTGAATGTTTGCAGAATATCAGTAAACATGCGGAGGACTTTGATTCGAGCAAAGATTTTATTTATGCCGGACGCGGGATTTTTATGGTTAGCAAAGGCGAAAAGGAATACCATATTACAACTGGGAATGTTATAGAAAACACTAAAATAGTTGAATTGCAGAATATGCTCGAAAGCATCAATCAACTCGATAAAGATGAACTGAAAGAGTTATACAAGAAGCAAATCAAGGAAGGCCGTTTATCTGATAAAGGCGGTGCCGGTTTAGGGCTTATTGATATTAAGCGCAAAACAGGGAAAGAACTGTTGTATCATTTTTTGCCGATTACCGAAAACACTTCCTTTTTTCTGCTTACCTCAACAATTATCAGAGATGAAGAGTAAATAACAAAACAAACTAAATATTTTATGGAAGCTATAAAAATAATGAACACCGACGATACGCCAAAGATTATCCTTGATCCGGCGAATGAAATTTTTGAGATTTCGGGACGCTCGCTGCCTGAGGATGTTGCATCGTTTTACGATCCCATCCTTAAATGGCTCGACAAATATGCCAGCAGTCCTAACCCAAAAACCGTATTCACCTTTAAACTGGTTTATTTCAATACTGCATCATCAAAGGCATTGCTTGATATTCTGATGAAGTTGGAAGAACTTCACGAAAATGGTAATGATATCCTGATTAAATGGTTTTATCCCGATGATGACGAAGATATGCAGGAGGCCGGAGAAGAGTATTCTGAAATTGTTGATATCCCGTTTGAACAAATCAGTTATAAAGATTAAACTGGTTTATCCGGCATCCCGAGATTTCTAAACTATGAGTGAAGAAATATTAAAAGCGTTGATGCAACTCTTTGCAATTATTGCAAAGCAGGACGAGGGAGTTGAATCGAACGAACGCGAATTTGTGGTGAATTTCCTCACTAAACAGCTTAATGATGAGGCCGTAGAGGAATATATTGCCCTGTTCGATGAACATGCCGGATATTCACAAAAAACAGACGGTCAGGATGATGAGAAAAAAGAAATAAAACTCACTTCGGTTAAAGATTCGGTAAAAATTTTAGGGATTTGTAAAAAAATCAATAAAACACTTAATCAGGAACAGAAAATTGTTGTATTAGTACGACTGTTCGAATTGGTGAATGCCGACCGTAAATTCTCCGACCAGCGTATGGCGATCATCAATACTGTTTCAGAAGTATTTAAGGTCACTAAAGAGGAATACAACTCGGTGCGCGATTTTGTTGTAGAGAATGAATCGCTCAAAGTTCAGGAACATAACAGTATATTGATTATTAACGACAAACAGGAAACCTATCCCGAAGCCAAGCATATTAAAGCCGAAAAACTTGACGGGAATATTTTTATTCTTCACATCGCAAGTGTTAACCTGTATTTTCTCAAGTACACGGGCGGAGAAGAATTATACCTGAACGGGCTTGGACTTAACAATAAGAGCATTTATCTGTTTGCATCGGGATCAACGGTTAAGATGCCTAAAGGTAAGCCGGTATACTATAGCGATGTAGTGAGTCATTACCTGGCCGATAGCTCGCAGAGTAAAATTTCGTATCAGTGCAATCATGTATATTACCGGTTTGCAACAGGCACGCTGGGAGTACAAGATGTTTCCTTTAGCGAAGAACATGGAAAACTGATTGGTATTATGGGCGTAAGCGGCGCCGGCAAAACCACCCTCCTGAATGTGCTTTCGGGTGTTACCAGGCCATCCGAGGGCGAAGTGCTGATTAATGGATTTGATTTGCATAAGGCAAAAGATAAGGTTGAGGGTGTAATTGGTCTGATACCCCAGGATGATTTGTTGATTGAAGAGCTTACCGTATTCCAAAACCTCTATTACAATGCCAAGCTTTGCTTTAAGGAAAAAACCGAACAGGAACTGGTTCAGATGGTTGAAAAAACACTCACCAATCTTGGATTGCTTGACTATAAAAACCTGAAGGTGGGTTCACCCATGAACAAAACAATCAGCGGCGGACAGCGCAAGCGGTTAAATATCGCGCTTGAACTTATCCGTGAGCCATCTATTCTGTTTGTTGATGAACCAACGTCAGGACTCTCATCGCGCGATTCCGAAAATGTTATGGACCTCTTGCGCGAACTATCGTTGAAAGGTAAACTTATTTTTGTAGTCATCCATCAGCCCTCTTCAGAAATATACAAGATGTTCGATAAACTGATGATTCTTGATGTGGGCGGACATCTTATCTATTACGGAAATCCCATTGAGGCCATTATGTATTTTAAACGTATGGATGCGCAGATCAACAGCGATGTTGGTGAATGCCCAACCTGCGGAACAGTTAATCCGGAACTGATATTTAATATTATTGAAGCCCGCGTGGTTGACGAATTTGGTAATTATACCGAGATCCGCAAAGTAAGTCCGAAAAAATGGGAAGAGAATTTTAAAACCCATGTCATCCTTGATGAGGTCTCAACAATCAATGATACGCCTCCAAAATCACTCGATATCCCCAGTTGGTTTAATCAGATTAAAATCTACGCTATACGCGATTTGTTATCGAAAATCAGTAATACCCAATATGTGGTTCTTAATCTTCTCGAAGCGCCTGTGCTGGGTTTTATCCTTTCTTATATTATCCGTTATATTGCCGATCCGACTTCGTCTACTTATATTTTCAGAGAAAATGAAAATATCCCTATTTTTATTTTCATGGCCTTAATTGTTGCACTGTTTCTTGGTTTGACTGTCAGCGCCGAAGAGATATTTAAAGACCGTAAAATACTGAAACGTGAAAGTTTCCTGAACCTCAGCCGCTCCAGTTATCTGCTTTCAAAAATAATTATCCTGTTTATGCTTTCAGCCATTCAGGCGCTATTATTTGTTGTTATTGCAAATACCATACTGGGACTTAAAGGTATGTATTTTCACTACTGGTTCGCGCTGTTTACCACTGCGGCTTGTGCAAATATGCTGGGATTAAATATTTCTGCATCGTTCAATTCGGTAGTAACGATTTACATCATCATTCCTCTGGTTATGATACCTATGATGGTGTTAAGCGGCGCAATGTTTGAATTTGATAAACTCAACCGGACGATCAGTAGTGTGAATAAAGTACCTATGCTGGCCGAAATGATGCCTACCCGTTGGTCTTATGAGGCATTGATGGTACGACAATTTAAAAATAATCAGTTCGAAAAACAGTTTTATCCTGTAGAGAAAGAAATTAGTATTGCCGATTTTAAACAGGTTTATCTGATTCCTGAATTGCAGAAAAAACTTGACGAGGTGATGAGTGAGCTGAGACAAAACAGTAAAATTGAAAACACTTCGCATAATGTGGTTTTGTTGCATAATGAGATTGTTAAGGAGATGCGCAATAATCCTGAAAATGAGTTTGAGGATGTAGCCAAGGTCACGCCCGAAACATTCGATCTGAATCTCGCTTACGATGTTAAAGATTATCTCGACAACCTGAATGCATTCTACAGCCATATTTATCAAAAGGCATCGGAGAAAAAGGAAAAGGCGATTAGTTATCTTCTGGAGCGTGACCCTGTAATGTATCAGAAATTCAATGATAATTATCATAATGAGAGTGTATCGGACATTGTAAAGAAAGTATTTGAGAAAAATAAAATTCTGGAATTCCGTAATGAGTTCATTCAGCAGGTTGACCCTATCTTCCAAAACCCATCTATTAATCATTTTGCCGATTTCAGAGCGCATTTTTATGCTCCCGTAAAACATTTTGCGGGCGTACTTTTTGATACTTACTGGTTTAACATGCTGATAATATGGCTGTTCACAAGTATTTTTTATGCGGCTTTGTATTATGAACTATTTATTAAACTTATGAACCGGTTTTCTTTCACAAAAAGCACTCCGGGATAACCTTATTATACAATATTTTCTAAATTTGTGATATTATTGATGTTTCCGTATATGATGAAAAGTATTATCCTGCTCACCATACTAACTCAGGTTCTTGTGTTCTCTTCATGCAGTTCCTGTAATAATTCGTCAAAGAACTTTGATATTCCCGACTCTATTCTCAATACTGAAGATCAGCCCATGGAGGTATCTGATGCCACTATTGACAACATTGTTCAGAATATCGCTTCACCGGTTGAAATGGCTGCTTTGATTAAAAGTATCGGTGTACCTTATTCAAAACAGTATCTGGCATCAACCGATAATGTAGAGAATTACGCCTCAAGTTTTACCAAAGCCCTGAATCTTGGCATTTATGGCGCCGATCTCGGTTATATCAATATGTATAATAAATCAGGCGCTGTACTCGATTATATTACAGCGATTAAATCTCTTGCCGATGATATTAATATTGGCCAATTTTTTGATTTTCAAACACTTAAGCGTTTAGCTAGTAATAGCTCAAATCTCGATTCACTGATGTATATTTCAGTGCACAGTTTTAATAAAATGGACGATTATTTGCGAAAAAACAAACGTGCAAATCTTAGCGCACTGATGATTGCCGGAGTTTGGGTTGAGGGTTTATATCTTGGCACACAGGTTGTTAAAGCGAATCCATCTGAAAAGTTGGTGCAAACCATAGGTGAACAAAAAACAATACTTAACCAACTTATGCTGTTACTTGAAATTTATAAGAAGGATAAATTTATTGCAGATCTGATTAAAGAGTATAAAATTTTAAAGCACGAATTTGATAATGTGAAAATCACGATTGAGGTTGGCGAACCTGAGTCGGTAATTAAAGACGGCAGATTAACCATTATTCAGAATGAAAAAAGTATTGTGCATATGTCCGACGAACAGTTGAAAGTGATTATTAATCAGGCCGAAGCAGTGCGTAACAGAGTGATAAGTTGGAAATGACGATTCCCTAAACCGAAGAAACGTATGAGAAGAATAAAAATGATAACCCTCTTGTTTGTAGTAGCGATTTGTTGTTCTACGATGAACAGTTTTGCGCAACCGCAGGATGTGTTGGTGGATATGTGTGCGTCTAAAGCTGGCGACGATGCTACATATCTGAAAGATTTTGTGGTTGAACTGGCGGCTGCAGGGCCCGGTGAGAAGGCGCCGATTGCTAAATTTTCCATGGTGCTCAGTAAGGGTACTTTATATCGCTTATCTGTTTGTAATGCAGAGGATTCACAAGGAGATGGAATTATTAAACTTTTTGATACGGCAAAGCAAATTGGCTCTAATTATATTGAGAGCACAGGCCAGATGTTTGAAGCATTCGACTTTCAGTGTGATAAAACAGGGGTGTATCATGTGTTTATTTCGTTTAAGGAAGGTAAATCCGGCTCGGCTATCGGTATACTCTCATTTATAAAGAAATTATAGTTCAGCCAGCTTATTTAATACATCATCTAACCGCATACCGGTTATTTTTATAAATCCAGAACCAGGTTCCCCGTCAATGTTAATTATTTTGGCTCCCTCAATCAGGGCTTCTATTTGTTTGTTATCTTTTGTATTTAGTACCATACGAAAGGGCGATGTTTTACCGTAATTCCAATCCCATGTTTTGTATTTTGTTTCAGCCAGATGAACGGCTTCAGGACAGACCGAAGGATTAACAGGCACCGGTTCTTCGATGTCATAATTTTGCTGAACATATTTGAGGAATTGACTTGCGATATCGTGATACGTTAATGTATCGTGTAATAAATTACAAATATTTGCTGTTTGCGACCGCACCGACATTACCGACCGGTGAAAGGCCATTTGAACAGGACTTAATGCCTGCTGCATAACTTGAAGGTTTACATTCAGCAGTAAGGTTCCGTGTGTCAGCCGGCGGTTACGCGAGAGATGTTGTGCATTCCCGGACACTTTGTAACCGGATGTAAAAACCGAATTGCTTTTGCCCGGATATGCTTCAATACCCAGTATTTTAAGAAATCCGCAAATTAATGTCAATGGGAACGAGTAATCGCTGATACTGTTATTGGTGAGAATAGAAAAATTCAGGTTTCCCGGATCATGATATACCGTGCCGCCTCCACTGATTCTTCTATATAAAGGGATATTATTTTTGATGATAAACGGGATGTTGGCCTCGGCAAATGGATTCTGGTTGCGTCCGATAATTACCGACGGAGAATTAAAATACACGATAAATACCTCGTCTCTGGCGCTTAAAAACTGATGTTCTTCAAAGCCAAGGTTTAAGCCGGCATCATTACAGGTGCTAAGGAATGCTTTCATTTCCGGGTTTTCGTGATTTCATCAGTATCCGCTTTGTCTTGTTTACAATGAAGCAGATGCACAGTCCAACAATTATTCCGGTAACAGCGCCCCCGATTACATCTCCCGGGTAATGAACGCCAAGATAAATACGGCTGTAACCTGTTGCTATCGCCCAGAGCAGTAAACCTGCCAGCAAGTAATTATTGCGTAATGATAATGAAATAAAAACAGTTATGGCAAAGGCATTGGATGCATGTGAGGATACAAATCCATAACGACCGCCGCATTTATTGTGGACCAGATGCACCAGATGCTGCAGTTGCGGCTCGTGGCAGGGACGTAAACGGCCGAAGGTCTCTTTAATTAAAACGGAAAGCTGGTCACTGCATAAAATTAGAACGATGGCAGCCGGCAGATAAAGCCATATCGTGTTGTGATATTGTTTCCATAATAGAAAAACAAGCCAGAGATATAATGGAATCCAGGTATATTTGTAGCTGATCCACCACATCAGGGAATCAAAAAAAGGCGAATGGTTTCCGTTAATCAGCAGAAATAGTGAGGTGTCTATATCTTTCAGAAAACAAATCATTTCATTCGTTTAAAGCATTCCACAGCACATCTTTGAGTTTTTCGATGCCCATTTTGCTGAATGATGAGATGAATACTGACGGAATGGCCGGTAGTTGGTGTTTCATTTCGTCGAGCAGTTCCTTGTCGGCAAGGTCACATTTGGTAACAGCCAGTACTCTGCGCTTATCGAGCAGTTCGGGACTGTATTTTTCGAGCTCATTCAGTAGAATGGTATATTCCTCTAGAATACTTCTATTGCTGTCGACCGGTACCATAAAAAGCAACACCGAATTGCGTTCGATATGTCTGAGAAACCTAATACCTAGACCTTTTCCTTCATGCGCTCCCTCAATGATGCCGGGTATATCAGCCATTATAAACGAACGATTCGAATGATAGGCCACAATACCCAGGTTCGGTGTAAGGGTGGTGAAGGGGTAATCGGCAATCTTTGGTTTAGCAGCGCTGACAACCGACAGGAGCGTTGACTTGCCGGCATTTGGAAAGCCAACAAGTCCTACATCAGCCAGCATCTTTAATTCCAGTATGCACCAACCTTCCTCTCCCGGCTCTCCGGGCTGTGAAAACTTAGGGGCCTGCATTGTAGCTGATTTAAAGAAAGAGTTGCCCATGCCGCCACGACCGCCTTTCATCACTGTGCGTTCTTCGCCATCGCGGGTAAACGTGTCATACAGCTCAGCGAGATAATAGGCACCACCCAAATAGGATAAATCGGCGTGGATTTTCGGAAATGGA